>NZ_SSDQ01000133.1:0-116097 GCF_004794315.1 Microbacterium sp. PF5
CCGCGTCTGTCGCGTCCGCGTCTGTCGCGCCCGCGTCTGTCGCGCCCGCGTCTGTCGCGCCCGCGTCTGTCGCGTCCGCGTCTGTCGCATCCGCGCCGGCCGTTCCTGCGCCCGCCCATCCCGCGCCCGTCCGCCCTGCGCCTGTCCGCCCCGCGCTCGTCGCTCCCGGGCGCGACGTCGCACCTGTCGCCGCCCCCTCCGGTGTCCGCT
This sequence comes from Microbacterium sp. PF5, assembly GCF_004794315.1. Classification (NCBI taxonomy): domain Bacteria; kingdom Bacillati; phylum Actinomycetota; class Actinomycetes; order Micrococcales; family Microbacteriaceae; genus Microbacterium; species Microbacterium sp. PF5. The sequence goes on from NZ_SSDQ01000133.1 coordinate 211, forward strand.
CCACACCGCCCTCCCGCCTCCCGCGCCCGCGGTTGTGCACGCTCCCCGAGGCCGTGGCGCAGAACGTGTCGCGCGTGCGGCAGTCGACGTCCGCGCAGATCATGGCCGTGGTCAAGGCCGACGGCTACGGGCACGGGGCGGTCGCGGTCGCCGAGGCTGCCGTCGCCGCGGGTGCGACGTGGCTCGGGGTGACCGACGTCGCCGAGGGCCGTGCGCTGCGAGCGGCCGGCCTGGCCGTCCCGATCCTGTCGTGGCTGAACCCGGGCGGGATCGACGCGGTCGCGGCCGCGCTCGACCGGATCGACGTGGCGGTGGGCTCCGTCGACGAGCTGCGGGCGCTGATCGCGGACGCGGTCGCCCCGGTGCGGGTGCACCTGCACCTCGACACCGGGATGGCGCGAGGGGGCTGCCCGCTCGCCGACTGGCCGGAGCTGCTGCGGCTGGCCAGGGCGGCGCGCGGCCGCGTCGAGGTGGTCGGGGTGATGGGGCATCTGCCGCGCGCGGATGAGGCCGATCCGGCCGCCAACGCCGCGGCGGTGCTGCGGATGCGGCACGGCCGCGACGCGGTGCTCCGCGCCAGCTTCGGTCCGGTGCTCGTGCACCTCGCCGCGACCTCCGGCGCGCTGACCGATCCGGCGACGCACTTCGACCTGGTGCGCGTGGGGGCCGGGCTCGTCGGCATCGATCCATCGCTCACCACCGTGCTGACCGGCGCGGCGCGGTTCACCGCCGCGGTGGTGCACAGCGCGTTCGTGCCGGCGGGCACCGCGGTCGGGTACGGCGGCGCGCACGTGACGGATCGGGCGACCCACCTCGCGGTCGTGGGCGTCGGATACGCCGACGGCATCCCGCGCGAGCTCGCGCCCGGTGCTGGCGTGGAGCTCGACGGCGGCAGGCACCCCGTCGTCGGGCGGGTGTCGATGGACCAGATCGTGATCGACACGGGAGCGACCGCGGTGCCCCGCGGGGCCGTCGCGACCGTGTTCGGACCGGAGGGCGGCGCGGTGCCGTCGGTGCAGGACTGGGCGAGGTGGGCGGGCACCATCCCGCACACCATCGTCACCGGCATCGGCCCGCGCGTGGAGAGGGGGATCGCATGATGACCAGGGTGCTGGTGATCGGCGGGGGGCAGAACTCCGAGCACGACGTGTCGCTGGCGTCGGCGGCCGCGGTCGCCGCAGCGCTGCGACTCGGCGACCACGAGGTGGTGTGTGCGACCATCGGCCGCGACGGCGTGTGGCGGTCCGACGCGCTGCCCACGGCCGGGAGCGCGGCAGAGTCGCTGCAGCAGGCGCTCGGGCTCCTGGCCACGGTCGACGTCGTGTTCCCTGCCGTGCACGGGGTGCTCGGGGAGGACGGTGCGCTCGCGGCCCTGTGCGCACTCGCCGGGGTGCGCGTGGTCGGCTCCGGGCTGCGGGCGGGCGCGATCGGCATGGACAAGTGGACCACGAAGCTCGTGGCCCAGGCGGTCGGCATCGGCACCGCGCGGGGGCGACTGGTGGGGGCGGCCGACCTCGGCGACGCGGAGTTCGACGAGCCCGTGGTGGTGAAGCCCGTCTCGGCCGGGTCGAGCCACGGTGTGAGCCTGGTGTCGGCGGAGGGCGAGCTGCTGGGGGCGCTGCGGGAGGCCGCGCGCTTCGACCGGCGGATCCTCGTCGAGGAGGTCGTGCGCGGCCGGGAGGTGGACGTGGCCGTGATCCGCGAGAGAGGCGGCGTGCGGTGGGCGGCCCCGCCCCTGGAGATCCACGCGCCCGGACTGTTCGACACCGCGACCAAGTACGACGGCTCGGCCCGCTTCACGGTTCCCGCGCAGCTGGATCCCGCGCAGACGAGCGCCCTGCAGCGGGCGGCGGTGGCCGTGTTCGACGCCCTCGGCTGCGACGGCGTGGCCCGCATGGACTTCTTCCTCACGGAGCGGGGGCCCGTGCTGAACGAGGTCAACACCATGCCGGGCATGACCGCGGCGTCACAGGTGCCGCGCATGTTCGCCGCCGCGGGCGTGCCCTACGTCGATCTCGTGACGCGACTGGTGCGGGCTGCGTCGTGAAGGGGGTCAGCGGATGACGGGTTCCGTCGCCGAGAGCAGTCCGAGCTCGGATCGGCGCGGGAGCCCCTCCCAGTCGCCGGGGCTGAGGCAGGCGAACGCTCCGGCGGCGTTCGCAGTCGCCAGGCGCTCGGCCGGCTCTCGCCCCGCCGCGAGTTCGGCGAGGTAGCCGCCGACGAACGCGTCACCTGCGCCGACGGTGTCTACCGGCTCGATGGTGATGCCCCGTGCCGTATGCTGCTCGCCGTCGATCACGGCCAGGCATCCCTCAGCGCCGAGCTTCACCACCGCCTGCTGGGGCCCGAGGTCCGCGAGCCGCCGCGCCAGCTGCTCCGGCTCCGCGTCCTGGTCGAGCACGAGTTGTGCCTCGTCGGCACCCGCGAAGACGATATCGACCTCGGGCAGCAGCCGTCGGTACACGGCGCGTGCCGTGGCGGCGTCCCAGAGGGCGGCGCGATGGTTCACGTCGAACGACACGGTCACCCCGTGGGCGCGGGCGCCGGCGATCGTGCCGACCACGGCGTCGAGGGCGGTCGTCGACAGCGCGGCTGTGATTCCGGTCACGTGCAAGATCCGTGCAGCGCGCAGCACCTCCTGGGGCACGTCCGTCCGACCGAGCCGGGAGCCCGCGCTGCCCGCGCGGGCATAGGTCACCTGAGCCAGCACCGGGGTGCGGGCGACTCGTACCATGTGGGCAGTGGGGGCTGCGGCGTCGACGACGGTGTGTACGCGGACGCCCTCTGCCCGCAGTTCCCGGAGGACAAGCTCGCCGAAGGCATCGTCACCGACGCGCCCGCACCATGCCGCCGTGCCGCCCAGCCGTGTCACGGCGATGGCGACGTTGCTCTCGGCTCCGCCCACGCTCAGCGTGAAGTCGGCGTTGTGGGCCAGCGGCCCGACGCCTGTGGAGCGGAACAGCGCGAGGGTCTCACCCAGCGTGACGACGTCGACCGCAGGCACCGTGGCGCCCGGCTCCGGGCCGCTCACCGGGCGAGCCAGCCGCCGTCGACGGGCAGCACGACACCGTGCACATAGGCTGCCGCATCGGAGGCGAGGAACACGACCGCGCCCGCGAGGTCGTCCGGGTTGCCCCAGCGCCCGGCCGGGATCCGTTCCAGGATCTGGTTCCGACGGACGCCGTCGTCGAGCAGCGCCTCGTTCATGTCGGTCGCGATGTAGCCCGGCGCGACCGCGTTGACGTTGACGCCGCGGGCCGCCCACTCGTTGCACAGCGCCTTGGTGAGCTGCGCCACGGCACCCTTCGACGCGGCGTAGGCGGCCACGCGCAGCCCGCCCTGGAAGCTCAGCAGCGAGGCCATGTTCACCACCCGCCCGGAACCCCGCTCCAGCATGACCGCGCCGAAGCGCTGTGCGAGCCGGAAGGCGGCGCGGGTGTTCACGGCGAGCACCGCCTCGAACTCGTCCAGCGGGAAGGCCTCGGCGGCGTGCCGCGCCTGGATGCCCGCGTTGTTGACGAGCACGTCGACCGTTCCCCGGGCCAGCACCTCGTCGCAGGCGCGATCGATCGAGTCGACGGAGGCAAGGTCCACCGCGACCGCCGACAGGGAGGCGCCGCACTCCCGCGCGACGTCCTCGAGGTGCGCGGCATGACCGCCGCGCTGCATCGTGATGACATCGGCACCGGCACGCAGCAGTCCTTCCGCCACCGCGGCACCGATCCCGCGCGATGCTCCGGTGACGACCGCCGTACGTCCGTCGAGCCGGAACGGCGCGGCGCTCATCGCTGGGCCTCCGCCGCCGCCACGGTGTCTGGAGCGACGAGCACCTTGAGGGCGGAGCCCGCTGAGGTGGCTTCCGCGAACGCCTGCGTGGTCTCGGCCAGGTCATACACCGAGACCGGCAGACGCTCCAGACCGAGGGCGTCGCTCTCCACGAGGCCCACGGCATCGCGGAAGTCCGCGGTCGTGTACACCCGCACCCCGACGAGCGTCTGCTCGGTGAAGGTCACCGCCTGCAGGTCGAGCTCGACCGGTTTCTTGTAGACGCCGACCAGCACGATCGTGCCCCGCACCGCGGCCGCACGCGGCAGCTGCTGGGCGACCGAGGGGTGGGCGGCGGAGTCGAAGACGATGCGCGCGCCGCCGGGGATGGCCGCCCGAATAGCCTCCGCTGCATCGTCCGTCGCGGGCAGTGTCTCGAAACCGAGCGTCTCGGCCAGGGCGCGTCGGTCATCGCCCGGCTCGACGACCAGGATTCGTCGGGCGCCATAGTGCTGCGCGACGAGCGCGGTGAGGATGCCGATCGGACCGGCTCCGAACACCGCCACCGTCTCTCCTCCGGTCAGCCCCGACCGCCGGACCGCGTGCACCGCGACGGCGAGCGGCTCGATGAGCGCCGCGGTCCGCACCGGCACCGCGTCGTCGACCGGGAAAAGCCGGTCGTGCGGGAAGGCGGCGAACTCCGCGAGCCCGCCGGGCTCGTCGATCCCGTACAGGCCGAGCCGTTCACAGACGTGCGCGAGGCCGTCGCGGCAGGGGGTGCACGTGCCGCAGCTGAGGAGCGGAAGCACCGCCACCCGTCGCCCGTGCAGCTCGGGGTCGTCACCGCTCACGACCCGACCGGTGACCTCGTGTCCCGGGATCAGGGGGGCCGCGGCGCGCGGATGAGTGCCGTGCAGGATCGAGAAGTCGGTGCCGCACAGGCCGGTCAGCTCGACGTGCACCAGCGACTCGCCCGCGCGGAGAGCGGGGCGCGGGGCGTCGGCGATGCGGACGAGATCCGGGCCCTCCCAGATCGCGGCTCTCATGGAGTTTCCGTTCACTTGCTCACCTCCGGGTTCAGCAGGTCGCGCGGTGCGCGTCCGGCGCAGAACTCCACCACGTTCTCGATCGTCCGCCTCTTCAGTTCGGCCTCGGACTCCTCGCTGTACCAGGCGGTGTGCGGCGTGACCACAACGGACGGCAGTTGCAGCAGCGCGCTGGTGGGCGGGAGCGGCTCTTCCTCGAAGACGTCCAGCGCGGCCGACTTGATGCGGCCGTCGCCGAGGGCTCGCACGAGCGCTGCCGTGTCGACCACCCCGCCGCGGCAGGTGTTCACCAGCATCGCTCCCGGCTTCATTCGCTGCAGCGCGTCGTCGTCGATGAGGTGACGGGTGCGTTCGTCGAGCGGCACGTGCAGCGACACGACATCGGCTGTCGCGAGCAGCTCGTCGAGCCCGACGAGCGTCACCCCTCCGCCCGATGCCTCGGTGCGGGGGTCGTGGCCGACGACGGCGAAGCCGAGAGCGGCGGCCTTGCGCGCGGTGGCGGCACCGATGCGGCCGACTCCCACCACGCCGAAGGTCAGGGCCGAGATGCGGTGCAGGGGCTTCACACCGCTGAGGGCGTAGGTGCCGGCGCGGGTCCGGCGGTCCAGCTCGGTCACCCCCCGCACGAGGGACAGGGCGAGCGCGATCGCGTGATCCGACACGTCCTCGGTCCCGTAGTCGGGCACATTGCACACCGCGACACCGCGCGCTGTCGCGGCTGCCACGTCGACCGTGTCGACACCGACCCCGTACCGACCGATCGCTCGCAGCTGCGGGAGCGCGTCGAGGACGCGCGCCGTGATGGGGGCGTACTGCACGAGGATCGCGTCTGCACCGGCTGCTGCGGCGATCACCTCGTCTTCCGTGCGGCACTGGAACAGCTCCAGCGCGATCCCGTGCGCGGCGGCGACGGCGGTCTCCTCCGCGATCGCATCGTGGTCGCAATCCGTGATGACGATCCGCATGCGTCGTCCTCTCCTTCGTGGCGATGACACCGTCCGCTCCCGTGCGGCGAACCGGATGGTTGGCAACAGTAGCCGATCTGTGTATGGTTAGGAAATCGGTTTTCTAGCGGGGTCCGCAGGACTCCTCGATTCGGAGCACTCATCAATGGCGAAGATCACGAACGTTCGTACCGACCTGTACCGGGTGCCGCTGGCGACCGCTCTGTCGGACAGCACGCACGGCGACATGCTCGACTTCGAGCTCATCGTCGTGCGGATCACCGATGCCGATGGCGCTACCGGAATGGGGTACACCTACACGGTCAACGCGGGAGGCGACGCGGTCGCGCGGATGATCGACCCCTACCTCGGCGACATCCTCCGCGGTGAGGACGCCGATCTGATCGAGGCGCTGTGGCAGAAGATGTGGTGGCACCTGCACTACGCGGGTCGCGGCGGGCACGTCACCTCGGCGATCTCCGCGGTCGACATCGCGCTGTGGGATCTGAAGGCCCGCCGGATGGGCCAGCCCCTCTGGCGGGTCTTCGGCGGCTTCGACCCGCGCGTGCCCGTCTATGCGGGTGGCATCGACCTGCAGTTCAGTACCGAGCAGCTGCTCGCCCAGGCCGACGGGTTCCGTGCCCAGGGCTTCCGTGCGATCAAGATGAAGGTCGGTCGTCCCGACCTGCGCGAGGACGTCGCACGTGTCGCCGCGATGCGCGAGCACCTCGGCGACGGCTTCCCGCTCATGGTCGACGCGAACATGCGCTGGTCGGCGGATCAGGCCATCGCGGCCGCCCGTGAGCTGCGCGCCTTCGACCTGGTGTGGCTGGAGGAGCCGGTGATCCCCGACGACCTGCGCGGCCAGGCCCGAGTGCTGGCCACTGGAGGTCTGCCCATCGCCGCCGGGGAGAACTTGCACACCCTGTACGAGTTCCGCGCCGCGATCGACGCCGAGGCCGTCACGTACCCCGAACCCGACGTGAGCAACTGCGGAGGCATGACCGTGTTCCGCAAGATCGCGGCGCTCGCCGAGGCGCACAACCTGCCGGTGACCAGCCACGGGGTGCACGACCTCACCGTGCACTGCCTCGCCGCGGCACCGAATCGCACCTACATGGAGGCGCACGGCTTCAGCCTCGAGCCGTACCTCGCAGAGACCATGCCGATCGTCGACGGCGTCGTGACCGCGCCGGATCGGCCGGGTCACGGCCTCGACCTCGACTTCGACCGGCTCGCATCGCTGCGAGCCTGACCCTCGGCCGCCGCCACCGCAGACGGCTGTCCATCAGAAATCAAAGGAGATGTCATGAGATCCACGCGCATCATCACGGCGGCCGCCCTGGCTGCCGGAATGCTCATCGCGGTCAGCGGCTGCGCGAAGCCGCTCGACGACGGCGGCGGTGCGGCGGCGAACGGCAAGGGTACCGAGCAGGTCGTCGAGAGCAGCTCGGAAGCCACCTGCGTCAACCCGAAGCCATCCGACAAGAAGCTGTCGGAGCTGAAGATCGGCTTCTCGCAGTCGGAGAACGAGCAGAACCCGTTCCGAGCGACCGAGACCGCGTCGGTGCGGCAGTCCGTCGAAGACGCCGGGTCGGAATTCGTCTACACGAACGCCAACAGCGACCAGGCCAAGCAGCTCAGCGACATCCAGTCGATGATCAACCAGGGCGTGGACGCACTGATCGTGGCGCCCATCAGCGCCACGGGCCTGCAGAGCGCGTTCGAGGCAGCCAAGGCCAAGGGCATTCCGGTCATCACGATCGACCGCGAAACCGCGGGCCAGCCCTGCACCGACTTCATTTCATTCATGGGCTCCGACTTCGAGAAGCAGGGGCAGCGCGCGGGTGAGGCGATGATCGACGCCCTGGGCGGCAAGGGCGTGGTCGCCGAGATCCAGGGCGCACCGGGGAGCGACGTGGCGACGTTGCGCACCAAGGGGTTCGCCGCAGCGACCAAGGACGCCTCCGGACTCGACGTGGTCGCCCAGCAGACCGGCAACTGGGCGACCAGTGAGGCGCAGGAGGTCCTGGCGCAGCTGTTGTCGTCCAACCCCGACATCAACGCGGTCTATACGCACAGCGACACCATGGCGCTGGGCGCTCTGACGGCCATCTCGCAGGCCGGACTGACGCCGGGCGCCGACGTCACCGTGGTGTCGATCGACGGCACGAAGGACGCGGTGAAGCACGTCGCCTCGGGCGACATCGCCGCGATCGTAGAGACGAACCCCCGGTTCGGACCCGCCGCGCTGGACCTGCTGAAGGACTGGTTCGCCGGAGACCCGGTGTCGCAGAAGATCATCATGAAGGACGAGCTCTACACGAAGAAGAATGCCCAAGACGCGCTCGACTCCGGACGAGCGTACTGAGCCCCGCCATGACACTGCGCGAGAGGACGGGCGCATGAGGTCGCCCGAGACGAACGTGATCCTCGAAGCCCGCGACATCACGAAGAGCTTCAACGGGGTCCGCGCCCTCAAAGGGGCGTCGCTGACGCTCCGGGCCGGCGAGGTGCACGGGCTGAACGGCGAGAACGGCGCCGGAAAGTCCACGCTCATCAAGATCATCACCGGGTTCTACCAGCAGGACGGCGGCGAGGTTCTGCTCGACGGTCGTCCCGTACGGTTCCAACGGCCCAAGGACTCCCAGGCTGCGGGCATCAGCACCGTCTATCAGGAGGTGAACCTCATCCCGGAGCGCACGGTGGCGGAGAACATCCTCCTCGGGCGCGAGCCGCGGCGGGCGGGGTTCCTGCGCAAGCGGGCTGCCGTCGCCGAGGCTCAGGCGATCCTCGACCGGTTCGGTCTGGGGATCTCGGCCAGGGCGACGCTGTCGTCGCTGTCGTTGGGGATGCAGCAGATGGTCGCGATCGTACGCGCGGTGGCCTTCGAGGCGAGTGCGGTGATCCTCGACGAACCCACGTCGGCGCTCAACGGCACCGAGATCGACATCCTGTTCGGCGTCGTCCGGCAGCTGCGGGACGAGGGGCTGGCGATCATGCTCGTCAGCCACCGCATGTCCGAGTTGTATGAGCTGTGCGACCGCTTCACGGTGCTCCGCGACGGGCGCTTCGTCCTCGAGAGCACCCCGGCGCAGCTGCCTCCGGCCGAGCTCGTGGCCGCCATGCTCGGGGGCATCGCCCTCAACGACACCCAGCGCGACCCGGCGCAGCACCGGGAGCGCATGGCCGCGCTCGACGACGGGGACACCGTGCTCGACGTCGAGGGGCTCACGTGGGGCAATCGCCTCCACGACGTGTCGTTCGCCGTGCGCCGTGGCGAGATCGTCGGACTGCTCGGTCTGCTGGGGTCCGGGCGGACGGAGATCTGCAAAGCCGTGTACGGGGCGATCCGCCCGGACCGGGGCACGATCCGACTCGAGGGGACAGCGCTCACGCGGTCCTCTCCTGCCCGTTCCTTGCGAGCCGGGATCGCCTACCTCTCAGAGGATCGGCGCCACGAGGGCATCTTCCCCGGACTGAGTGTGCGCGAGAACCTGACCGCGGCGGTCCTCGGCCGATTGTCGACTTTCGGTGTGGTGCGACCACGGGAGCAGAGCGCCCTGGTGTCCCGATTCGCCGACGAGCTGCGACTCAAGGCCGCGGGTGTGGAGCAGCCGATCTCCGAGCTGTCCGGCGGCAACCAGCAGAAGGTGCTGCTGGCGCGGTGGATCGCCACCGAGCCCAAGGTCGTGCTGCTCGACGACCCCACCCGCGGGATCGACGTCGGCGCGAAGGCCGAGGTGCACCGAGTGGTGCGTTCCCTGGCCGAACGGGGTATCGGTGTGCTGGTCACCTCCAGTGAGACGGAGGAGCTGCTCGCCCTGTGCGACCGGCTCGTCGTGCTGAGCGAGGGAGCGGTGGTGGGCGAGCTCGATCCGCTCGCCGTCGATCCGGCCGATGTCGTCGGTCTGCTCTCGGCCGCTTCTGCCGGCTCTCTGACGACGACGGGAGGGAACCCGTGAGCGTTACGACCACGACCACGTCGGTGGTGATCCCCGAGCGCACACCCCGGGAGAAGCTCGCGCACTTCGCGCGCACCACGACCGTCTACATCGCGCTGGTGGTGCTCGTCGTCTACAACCTGGTGGCCACCTCCGGCTTCGCGACCGTCGCCACCCTGCAGAACGTGCTGTTCGCCGTCGCTCCGATCGTGCTGATCGCGGTCGGCCAGACACTCGCTATCGGAACCGGGGGAATCGACCTGTCGGTCGGGTCGGTGATGTCGCTGTCGTCCGCGATGATCGCGCTGTACCTCGGGTACGGCGAGGTGGTGGCGCTGCTGACGGGAGTTCTGGTCGCAGCGGCTCTGGGTGTGCTCAACGGCACCATGATCGCCTACCTGCGCATCAACCCGCTCATCACCAGCCTCGGGCTGCTGGTCGCCGTCCGCGGCCTCGCTCAAGCCCTCTCGGGTGGGGCGCGCAGCCCGCTGCCCGGCGACGGCCTGTTCGAGTGGCTGGGCAATGCCGTGCTGTTCGGCATTCCTGCCGTCGCACTGATCGCGGTCGTGGTGGCGGCGGCGATGTGGCTGCTGGTCAAGAAGACGACGTTCGGACGGTACGCGCTCTTCGCGGGCTCGAACCGTGCGGCCGCCCACCTCACGGGTACGCCGCGCAACCGCACGCTCATCGCGATCTACGCCCTCAGCGCCGGTCTCGCCGGTCTCGCCGGCGCTTTCGTGTCGGCGCGCATCGGGGCGTCCGATCCCAGCTTCATCGGCATCCATCTGGAGCTGACCGCGATCGCCGCCGTGGTGATCGGCGGCACGCCGCTGGTCGGTGGTCGCATCAACATCGGGGGCACGGTCGCTGCAGCGGTCTTCCTCCAGGTGCTCGACACCACGTTCATCATGAACAACCTCGATTTCGCGTACGCGCAGGTACTGAAGGCGGTCCTCATCGTGGTCGCCCTCTTCCTGCAGCGTGCTGGGAAGGACGCACGATGACGGCCCTGGCGCAGGATCCCTCGCGACGGACGAGCGCGTCGTCGCACGGCCCGGGGCGATGGGCATCCGGCATGCAGCGCTACGGGATCGTGGGCGTGCTGGTCGCGGTCGGCATCGTGGCGACGTTCGTGTCACCGTCGTTCGGCACCATCGACAACGCCGCGAACATCGTCACCGCTGCCTGCTTCATCGGGCTGATCACCATCGGGCAGAGCTTCGTGCTCATCACCGGCGGGATCGACCTCTCGGTGGGTTCGATGATCGGCCTCGGCACGGTGCTCGCCGCGCTGGCGGCACCGGCCGGGTGGGTGGCGGCTCTGCTCGCGCCCATCGTCGCCGGAACCGTGCTGGGCCTCGTCAACGGCATCCTCGTCGGCAAGGCCCGCATGGCGCCCTTCATCATCACCCTCTCGGCATTGTTGGCGGTGAACGGCATCGCGGTGGCCCTCGCGAATTCGAGCATCGTGATCGATTCCGGCGTCTTCACGTCGATCGCCAACGGCAGCACCCTGGGCCTGCCCAACCTCGTCTGGATCCTGCTGCTGGCGTTCGTGGTCGCTGCCGTGGTTCTCAACCGCACCCCGTTCGGGTCGCGGATGTTCGCCCTGGGTGGCAACGAGGAAGCCGCGCGGATGATGGGCGTCAACGTGACGCGCGTGAAGGTGCAGGTGTACACGATCAGCGGTGCACTGGCCGGGCTCGCCGGCGCGCTGCTGGCCTCGCGGCTCTCGTCCGGCGTCGCCAGCTTGGGGTCGACGTACGAGCTGAAGTCCATCGCCGCGGCGGTGATCGGCGGAGTGCTGCTCACCGGCGGGGTCGGAACCATGCTGGGCGCGCTCTCGGGCGTGCTCCTCATCGCGATGATCGACAACCTCATCAACCAGCTCGGTTCGCTCAACGCCTATGTCCAGGACCTGTTCACCGGCGTGTTCCTCGTCCTGGCGATGATCGTGCAGACGCTCCTCAGCCGGCGACGAGAACACTGACCACCACCACTCCTTCGAGAAAGGGAACCCACATGTCGACTCTCGACAGCAAGATCGCACTCATCACCGGCGCCGCCTCGGGTATGGGCCGTGCCATGGCGCTCGGTTACGCCGCCGAAGGCGCCCACGTCGTCATCGCCGACCTCAACCTGGAGGGCGCGGAGACCGTCGTCCGCGAGATCGAGGCCAGCGGAGGACGTGCCTCCGCTCGAGTTCTGAACGTGGCCGATCCTGCCGCGTCCGCACAGCTCGTGGCCGACGTCGTCGAGGAGCACGGCCGCCTCGACGTGCTCGTCAACAACGCCGGCATCGGCCTGATCAAGGCGGTGTGGGACACCACGCCCGAGGAGTGGGACCGGATCTTCGCCGTGAATGTGAAGGGGCTGTTCTTCCTCACCCAGGCGGCGGCAGAACCGATGCGTCGTCAGCGCAGCGGCAAGATCATCAACATGGCCTCGGTCGCGGGTCGCCGCGGTGAGGCCCTGGTCACCGCCTACTGCGCCTCGAAGGCGACGGTGATCTCGGTCACGCAGTCGGTCGCGCTCGCCCTTGCGCCGTACGGCGTGAATGTGAACGCGATCGCCCCCGGTGTCGTCGACACTCCCTACTGGAAGGAGGTCGACAAGCAGTTCGGCGCGATCACGGGCAAGGCCGAGGGCGAGACGTTCAAGGGCATCGGTGAGACCATCCCCCTCGGGCGCACCTCCGTGCCGTCGGACATCGTGCCGATGGCGGTGTTCCTCGCAGGATCCGGCTCCGACTACATCACCGGCCAGACGTTCAACGTCGAGGGCGGAACCTACTTCAACTGATCGTCTCGATTCGAGGAGCTCGCATGTCCACCATCACTCCCCGTCCGCTCCTGGGCGAAGGAACCCTACTCGGCACCACGCCGCGCATGCTGGTCGGCGGTGACTGGCGCGACGCAGAAGACACCCGTCCGGTCGTCAACCCCGCCACCGGTGCTGTGTTCGCCGAGGTCCCCGCCGCCGACGCCTCGCACGTCGATGCCGCGGTCGCGGCCGCGGTGCGTGCGCAGCGCGACTGGGCGCGTCGTCCGGCGACCGCGCGCGCGGCCGTCCTGGCCGAGATCATCCGACGCGTCGAGGAGAACGCGGAAGAGCTGGCGCAGCTGGTCGTCGCCGAGCAGGGCAAGACCATCACCGAGGCGCGCGGAGAGATCCAGGGCGTGCGGGCGTTCTTCGACTTTGCGATGAGCCAGAAGTACCGCACGGAGGGCGAGGTCGTCACACCGTCGAGTGCGGAGCGTCAGCTGATCATCCGCGAGGAGCCGTTGGGTGTGGTCGTGGCGATCATCCCGTGGAACTTCCCGGCAGCGATCTTCGCTCGCAAGGTGGCTCCCGCGCTGATGACCGGCAACGCCATCATCGTCAAGCCGAGCGATGTCACTCCGCTCTCGTCCCTCGCCCTCGCGCGGATCTGTCAGGACGCGGGCGTTCCCGACGGGCTCCTCAGCGTGCTCACGGGGCGCGGCAGCGTCGTGGGGACGGCGCTGATCGACCACCCGGACACGTCGATGATCACGGTCACCGGGTCCACGAGGGCGGGGGTCGAGATCCTCGAGCGCGCGGCGAAGAAGGTCATCCCGGTGTCGCTCGAGCTGGGAGGCAAGGCCCCCTTCATCGTGTTCGGCGACGCCGACCTTCCACGCGCCGTGCAGGACGCATTCGAGGCGCGGTTCATGAACTGCGGTCAGGTGTGCACCTGCAACGAGCGCACGTACGTGCACCGGTCGGTGTTCGACGAGTTCGTCGCTCGGCTCGTCGAGAAGGTCCGCGGCCTGCGGGTGGGGGATCCGCTCGATGAGGACTCGCAGATGGGTCCGAAGGTGTCGGCGGAGGAATGGGCGAAGGTCGACGACATGGTGGCGGCGGCGGTGGCGGCCGGTGCGAAGCTCGAGATCGGCGGCGGGCGGCCGTCGGGGTCCGAAGGGAAGCCGGGCTTCTGGTACGCCCCGACGGTCTTGACGGGTGTGACGAACGAGATGGACATCGTGCAGCAGGAGGTGTTCGGGCCGGTGCTGCCGATCGTGCCGTTCGACGACGAGGACGAGGTCTTCGACTTCGCCAACTCCACCCCGTACGGTCTCACCGCCTACGTCTACACGACCGACATCCGCACGGCCCTGCGCGCAACGGACGCACTCGCGTTCGGCGAGGTGTACATCAACCGGGTGGGCCCGGAAGAGGTGTCGGGCTTCCACACGGGGTGGAAGATGTCGGGTCTCGGCGGCGATGACGGGCATCACGGCTTCGAGCGCTACACCCAGCGCAAGACCGTGTACGTCGACTACAGCCGCGACGCCTGATCGCCGGCGAGCTGACGCAAGACCGCTGTGCCGGGTTCGGGGACCCCGGGCCCGGCACAGCCCGCATGAGAAGATGACGCGTGCCCGATTCACCCCCAGCTCGCGGGCGAGTCCGTCTGATCGACGTCGCCGAACTCGCCGGCGTGACCAAATCCGTCGCCTCCCGGATCCTCAGCCGTGACGAGACGCTGAATGTGCGGCCCAGCACCCGCGCGCGCGTGCTCGACGCTGCCGAGCGCCTGCAGTACTCTCCGCACGCCGGGGCGCGAGCGCTCGCCGCATCGACCACCGGTGCGCTGTCGCTGCTGATCCCTGACCTGACGAACCCCGTCTACGCCCGCATCGCCCGCGGCGCCTATCAGCGCGCGCACGATCTCGGCTACGTGGTGCTGTTGGCCGAGGACAATGAGGAGACCGATGCGCGGGCCGACTTCACCGACCTGGTGGACGCCGGTCGCGTGGATGGCCTGCTCATCGCGAGTGCCCGACAGGATCACCCGCTCATCGAGTCGGGCCGCCTCGCTGCGATCCCCCACGTGTTCGTCAACCGCACCGTGCCGGACTCCGGACGCAATGTCACCGTGGACCTGGAACTCGCGAGCCGGGTCGCGTACGAGTACCTGCATGGCCTGGGCCACCGCGCGGTCGCGCACATCTCGGGCCCCGGCGGGCTGAGCCCGGCACGGGACAGGGAACGGGGGTTCCTGGAGGCCGCCGCTCGGTCGCATGCGCCGATACCGCACGTGGTCCACGCCGACTTCTCGGAGGCGGGCGGGTACGCCGCCGTCGAGGAGATCCTGCGCGAGCGGCCCGACATCACCGCGATCTACGCCGGCACGCTGCCGCAGTCGATCGGAGCCCTGAAATCTCTGCAGGTCCTGGGGCGTCGGGTTCCGCACGAGGTGTCTCTGCTGTCGTACGACGACCTGCCGATGGCGGCGTACCTGACGCCGGCGCTGACGACCCTGGAACTCCCACTGCAAGAGCTCGGAACCGCTGCGGTCGACGAGCTGGTGCAGCAGTTGCGCGGGGGGCCGCCGCGCGACGTCACGCTCGGCTCGCACATCCGCATCGTCGAACGGGATTCGGTCACGTCGATCTCGTGACGCGACTGGTGCGGGCTGCGTCGTGAAGGGGGTCGACAGGGGTCCTGCGACGGCGGATCCTGGGAACATGACGGCGTTCACGGTGCACGATGCGTTCAGCGGTTTCAGTGTCGACGACCTCGACGCGGCGCAACGGTTCTACGGCGAGACCCTCGGGCTCGAGGTCGCCCGGAATGCGATGGGCTTCCTCGAGCTGCGGCTCGCCAGCGGCGGCAGCATCCTCGTGTACGACAAACCGAACCACGAGCCGGCGAGCTTCACGATCCTGAACTTCCCGGTGGCGGATGTGGATGCCGCGGTCGACGAGCTGCGCGCCAAGGGGGTCGAGACGAAGATCTACCCCGACGACGTGTTCCCCTCGGACGACCGCGGGATCGTGCGCGGCGACGGACGCGGGCCCGACATCGCGTGGTTCCGCGACCCGGCGGGCAACGTGCTCGCGGTGATGCAGGCCTGACGCCCGTCGGTCCCGCGCCGGCTCAGAGCCGGTCGACCGCGGTCACGGTGACGACCGCCTCGCCGGCCTCGTCTGAGGCGGCGAGGTCGATCGTGGCGCTGATGCCCCAGTCGTGGTCGCCCGCGGGGTCGTCGAGGATCTGCCGCGCGGTCCAGGCCGTCGGGCCCTCGGTGAGCAGCAGCAGCCGGGAGTTGCGGGCGTCGGCACCGGTCAGGATCTCGTCGTGCTCGGCGAAGTAGCCGTCGAGCGCGTCCGACCAGGCGTCGGCGCCGAAGCCGGGGTCGAGCTCGGCGAGCGCCGCCACGTCCTCCCGCGCGGCCAGCTGCACGCGACGGAACAGCTCGTTGCGCACCAGGATGCGGAACGCCCGGGTGTTGGCGGTGAGGCGCTTCGGGGCGGGCGGCACGATCGGCTCGTCCGGCGCGTGCGGGTCGAAGCGGCCGTTGTCGGTGCCCGTCGCGAGCTCGGTCCACTCGTCGAGCAGGCTGGAGTCGATCTGGCGCACGAGCTCGCCCAGCCACGCGATGAGGTCGCGGAGGTCCTCGTCCTTGCGCTCCTCGGGGATCGTCTGCGATGCCGCGCGGTAGGCGTCGGACAGGTAGCGCAGCACCACGCCCTCCGACCGGGCGATCTTGTAGAACGCGACGTATTCCCCGAACGACATGGCCCGCTCGTACATGTCGCGCACGACCGACTTGGGGCGGAGGGAGAAGTCGCGGATCCACGGCTGCGCGGCGCTGAACGTCTCGAACGCGGCGTCCAACAGCTCGTCGAGCGGGCGCGGGTAGGTGATCTGCTCCAGCAGCTCCATCCGCTCGTCGTACTCGATCCCCTCCGCCTTCATCGCCGCGACCGCCTCGCCGCGGGCGAGGAACTCCTGCTGGCTGAGCACGGCGCGCGGGTCGTCGAGCGTCGACTCCACGATCGAGATCATGTCGAGCGCGTACGAGCCCGTGCCGGTCCCCGCGGACGGGTCGGGGTCGAGCAGGTCGAACGCGGCGAGGGCGAACGGCGACAGCGGCTGGTTGAGGGCGAAGTTCGGCGGCAGGTCGACCGTGAGGCGGATGTCGCCGTCGGCGGTGCGCTGCACGACTCCCGACTCCCGCAGCGTGCGGAAGATGCCGATCGCCCGGAGCGCCAGCTCCCGCTGTCGGACGCGGGTCTCGTGGTTGTCGTAGACCAGGCGGCGCATGTGGGCGAACACGTCGCCGCCGCGCGCGATCACGTTGAGCATCATGGCGCTGGTGATCTGCATGTGCGAGGTCAGCGTCTCGGGTGTCGCGTCGATGAGCTTGCGGAACGACGGCTCGCCCCACGACACGAACCCGTCGGGTGCCTTCTTGCGGATGATCTTCCGCTTCTTCTTCGGGTCGTCTCCGGCCTTGCGGATCGCGGCGAGGTTCTCGGTCTCGTGCTCCGGAGCCTGGGCCACGACGGTGCCCGCGGTGTCGAAGCCCGCACGCCCCGCACGCCCCGCGATCTGATGGAACTCGCGGGCGTTGAGCTGCCGCATCCGCGTGCCGTCGAACTTCGTCAGGGCGGTCAGCAGCACCGTGCGGATGGGCACGTTGATGCCGACCCCCAGCGTGTCGGTGCCGCAGATCACCCGCAATAGTCCGCGCTGGGCGAGCTGCTCGACCAGGCGGCGGTACTTCGGGAGCATGCCCGCGTGATGCACGCCGATCCCGGCGCGCAGGAACCGCGACAGCGTCTTGCCGAACGCCGTGGTGAAGCGGAACTCGGCGATCAGGGCCGCGATCTCGTCGCGCTGCTCGCGCGACGCGACCTTCGTGCTCGACAGCGCCTGGGCGCGCTCCATGGCCGCCGACTGCGAGAAGTGCACGATGTAGACCGGCGCCTGCCCGGTGGCGAGCAGGTCGTCGATCGTCTCGTGGATGGGCGTCGTCTCGTAGAAGAAGTGCAGCGGCACCGGGCGCTCGACACCCGTGACCGTCGCGGTCTCCCTGCCCGTGCGTCGGGTCAGGTCGGCAGCGAGCGCGGTCACGTCGCCGAGGGTCGCCGACATGAGCACGAACTGCGCCTGCGGCAGCTCCAGCAGCGGCACCTGCCACGCCCACCCGCGCTCCGGGTCGGCGTAGAAGTGGAACTCGTCCATCACGACCAGTCCCACGTCGGCGTCGCTGCCGTGCCGCAGGGCGAGGTTGGCGAGGATCTCGGCGGTGCAGCAGATGATGGGAGCGTCCGCGTTGACCGAGGAGTCGCCCGTGATCATGCCGACGTTCTCGGCGCCGAAGACGTCGACCAGGGCGAAGAACTTCTCGCTCACGAGCGCCTTGATCGGCGCCGTGTAGAAGCTCCGACGGTCGCCGACGAGCGTGGCGAAGTGCGCCCCCACCGCAACCAGCGACTTGCCGGTTCCGGTGGGCGTCGAGAGGATCAGGTTGTTCCCCGAGACGATCTCGATGAGCGCCTCGTCCTGGGCGGGGTAGAGCCGGATGCCCGTCGACTCCACCCACTCCACGAACGTCAGGTACACGGCGTCCGGATCGGCCGCGTCGGGAACGGTGGCGGGCTCGAGCCGCGGCGGGGAAGTCATGGTCCCTCGATCATCGCATCTGCATCAGACTCCCGTTCCCGTCACGCCCAGTGCGGTCAGCAGCTCGTAGGCCGTGGACCGCGCGTGCACGATGACCGCGCCGAGCTGCGATTCCGCGGCCGACACCGACAGCAGCAGCTGCCCGTACGGCGCGAGGATGAAGCTCAGCAGCGCCATCTGGCTGTCTTCCACCGACAGCGACACGATCGCGGACAGCGTGGGTTCGGTACCGCCCGAGATGATCTCCGCCTCGGCGCGGGCCACGCCGAACAGCGAACCGTTCATGGCCGCGAGGTGCTCGCCCGACTGCGGGTCGAGTCCGATCGAGGCGATGTGCAGGCCGTCGGCGGTGCCGAGGACGGCCGAGGTCAGCTCGGGGAAGCGGCTCTTCAGCTGCTCCAGCCGGGTGATGGCGGACTGGTTCACGATGCCCGACCAGAGCGCCCAGTTGCCGGCGATGTCGGGGTGCATGCGCGACGGGTCGTGCGGAACGGCCTCCGCGTCACCGTGTGTTCTCATCAGGTCTCCTCAGGAAGGTCGAGCGCCGCGCTGGCGACGCGCATCACGCTGTCGCGGTCGCGGGCGTCGGCCGCGAGCACACGCGAGGGTGGCACCGCGTGCTGCTGCAGCACGTCGGCGAGAGCCCGACGGATCGAGCCGATCGATCGGTGGTCGCTGTGGCTGACGACGATGATCAGCCGATGCAGCTCGGCGGGGAACAGTCGCAACCACTCCGCGGTGTCGGAGGTCATGGTGGGCTGATCGCCCCGCACCCAGAGCAGGATGCGGGTGCCGGGCAGCGACACGTTCGGTCGTGCTGCGGCGAACCGGCGCTGCCCCGGTACGCCGATGAGCGCGACCGAGACCTCGGGTGTCGGCCGCCACGTGCCGAAGTCGAGCCCGACCGTGGTCGTCGTCTTGTCCTCGCCCTGGGCCGCGGTGGCACTCATCGGCACGTCGGTGTCGACCGGCGGCACGTCGCTCAGAGCGCGCACCGCGGTGGTCTTGCCGGCGCCGACGGGCCCCGCGAAGATCATGCGATATCGGGTCGGCATGTCTGCTCGTCGCCAACGAGAGCGCCTCAGCGGCTTCTCCGAGGAGTGTGCCCTGCGTGGCCGCGAGCTTCCGAGGCCGCTCCCGACGGCCTCCTCGGTCAAGCGGCGAGCGCCGTGACGTGGCGGTTCACCGACGAGCGCAGCATCGCCAGGTTCGTCGCCTGCCGATCGGCCGCGATGTACAGGAACATGCCGCCGTCGATGAGCTTGAGGAGGTGCAGCTGCGTGTCGAGGGTGAGCAGCATGTCCTCCAGGTGGGCGTCGAGGCCGAGCGCCTCGATGGTGCCGTTCTTGTTCTTCACGATCTCGGCGTTGAAGGCGCTGGCGACATCGAGATCGAAGTCCGGTCGGGTCGAGCTCGACGTGATCGGCAGCCCCGACTCCAGGTCGACGATCGACGCGCCGATGAAGCCGTTGATGTCGTGGGCGATGTCGTCGATCAGCTGGTTCAGCTCATCCTGCGTAGCCATGGTTCTCCCCAGTGTGTGGTTTTCACCGCGCACACCAGAGACCGCCCAGTGCGGTCACCCCCAGAGTGCACGCGATCACAAAAGTGTATAACGTTACCCGCCACTGCGCGAACCGGGTCCCGCCACGCCGCGCCAGAGCGTCAGCCCTCGCGACGCCGCACGATCTCGGCGATCCACAGCGGGGCGAACGGCGAGGTGCAGCCGGGAGCGGTGGGGTAGTCCGCCAGCACCCGCAGGCGCTCGCCGATGTCGATGGCCCTGGCGCGGTGCTCCCGGTGGAAGATGCCGATCGTCGCGAGCGTCTCGTTCATCGCCCACTGCAAGCGCGGCGGCGCGTCGGCGAGGTCGCGCTCGATGCGGTCGAGCAGCGCGTCGAGATCGAGCCCGTCGGGGTCTTTCGCGACGCGCACGGTCGTGAGCGACCAGGCGGCCGCGGCCACGGTGGGATCCGGGTCGTCGAACCAGCGGGTGCGGAGCTCCTCCGTGAGCGGCGACTTCTTCACGACGTAGTTCACGAACCAGTCGTTGACCTTCGGCGGACGTGTGTCGCGCAGCAGGGCGTCGAGCTCGTCGGCGGTGAAGTCCCGCGGCCGGCAGATCAGGATCGCCAGGAGCCGGGCGGCGGTGGCGCCGGTCGCCCACAGCGCGGTCGCGAGCGCCTGGTCGGTCCCGATCCGCTTGGCCAGGGCGCGCATCCGGCTGAGGTTGATGCCGTGGTCGTCGCCGCGCTTCTCGTTCGCCGCGCGCTGCTTCGGATCTTCGAGCGCCGCGAGCTCGGCCACGGCGGCGTCCACGGTCATACCGGCCATGCTCACAGGGTACGCGCGGTCACTCCTCGTCGAGCAGCTCCCCGCGGATCCGCCGCAGGTCCTCCATGAGCGACCCGACGAGGATCCAGTGCTGCGACGACGGCGGACGGACCACCAGCGGCGCCGTGAGGGCCGGGATCGCCGAGGTCAGCGCCTCGGGCTCGGGCGCCGGGGCGGACGACTGCACTGCGAGCCGCACGTCGTGCCCGGCCCGGCGCAGCTGCTCCGCGATCGCGGCCACCGCCGGCTCCTCGCCGAGGCGGTCGTCGTAGTGGTCGAAGTAGGCGCGGGTCATCCCGATGGTCTGCGTGACGATGGGGGACAGGCGGTCGAGCAGCTGCCGCAGTTCCGCCAGGTCGGCCCGGTGGGTCGAGCGGCGCGGGTTGAGGGTGAGCGACTCCTCCCCGGCGGCGATCGCGGCCTCGGCAGCGTCTTTCATCGGGCGGAGCAGCCGCACCTCGAGCATCAGCTCCTGGAGTCGCGCGGGGGTCTGCGGCTCGGGGAGGGCATCGGCGAGGCGGTCCAGGCTCGCCGCGAGCTCGCGCCCGAGGAGTCCGACGTCGCGCCGTGCCGGCTCGACCAGCACGGGCGGCACGATCAGGGCGTTCACCACGATGCCGATCACCACGCCGATCAGCGTCTCGGCGATGCGGGCGATCGCATACTCCGGGCTCGACGACCCCAGGGCCAGCACGAGCATCGCCGAGATCGCCACCTGGTTGCCGGTGCCCGGCGAGGCCCGGAAGATCCAGGCGACGAGCATCGCCACCACGATCGCGAGCAGCACGATCCAGCTCGGTGAGCCGAGGAGGAGCCCCAGCGCGACGGCGATCACCACCCCCACGATCACGCCGATGCTGCGCTCCAGCGCCTTGGACAGCGACTGGTTGACGCTCGGCTGCACCACCAGCAGGGCCGCGATCGCCGCGAACACGGGCAGCTGCCCCGGGAAGGCCCAGCCCGCGATCAGCCAGGCCGCGATCGTGGCCGCGGCCGACTTCACGACCTGCAGCAGCGGTGACCGCTGGGAGGCGCGGATCGCGGCGGGGATGCGCATGGCCTCCACGCTAGTGCGCCCGCGGGCGCGGGATGATACGCGCCGACTGCGGACCCGTCCATCGGGGTGACCGATCCGCCGGCCAGGCGGAGAGTGGGCCACCCCAGCGACAAGCGACCCGGCGAGGAGGCCGACATGTACTTCCACCTGCAGCAGCTCATCAACGACATCGAGGTCGACGAACCGGACCCCGCGGCGGCCAACGCGCTGCAGGAGGGTCTGGGCGGCCAGTTCGGCGAGATGCGCACGATGATGCAGTACCTGTTCCAGAGCATCAACTTCC
The DNA here is from genome assembly GCF_004794315.1 of Microbacterium sp. PF5. NCBI lineage: Bacteria > Bacillati > Actinomycetota > Actinomycetes > Micrococcales > Microbacteriaceae > Microbacterium > Microbacterium sp. PF5. The sequence continues at coordinate 22,023 of NZ_SSDQ01000133.1, forward strand.
GTGGTCCAGCGGGCAAGCCGTATCGCGACCTCATCCAGGGCATCGGCACCGAGGAGATCAGCCACGTCGAGCTGATCGGCACGACCATCTCCCGGCTGCTCGACGGCTCTCCGGCGTATCAGGGCAAGAAGGACGCCCCCGTGGATGCACCGGGAGCCGGCGGCGCGGTGCCGCTCGAGATCGCGCTCGACCACAGCAACATCCACCACTACCTGGTCGGCGCGCAGGGCGCCCTGCCGGTGGACGCGGCGGGGAACCCGTGGATGGGCAGCTACGTGTACAACTCCGGCAACCTCGTGCTCGACCTGCTCTACAACCTCATGCTCGAGTCGACCGGCAGGCTGCAGAAGTGCCGCCTGTACGAGATGACGGCGAACAAGACGGCGCGCTCCACGATCTCGTACCTCATCGTGCGCGACCAGGCGCACGAGAACGCCTATGCGAAGGCGCTCGAGACCCTGGGGGTGAACTGGCGCACGAGCCTGCCGATCCCCAAGACGAACGCCGAGAGCTTCCCCGAGGTGAAGCGGCTGCTCGACCTCGGTCTGCAGAGCACGCAGTACTCGTTCGACCTGGACGACCGCTCCGAGGCAGGGCGCATCTTCCAGGGGATGTCGCCGTCGGGCGACGGCACCGAGCTGATCGCCGACCAGCAGGCACCGGAGGGCGTGCCGTCGGTCATCGCGCCGGAGCGCCCCGAGGAGTTCGCGCCGGGTGCGGACGCCGAACTGCAGGCGCTCATCCAGGCCACCGCCGAGATGGAGATGGCCGACATCGACGCGACCTTCGGCCGGATGACGTCGAGCTGAGGACCGTCGTCGATCGGCGCCGCGATGTCAACCCCGTGGCCGATACCGGCTCGCGACGGCTGAATGGAAGCACACGAACGACGAACAGCAGAGGAGCATCCCATGGTGCAGATCATCGAGACCATCGACGTCGACGTTCCCGTCCGCACGGCATACAACCAGTGGACGCAGTTCGAGAGCTTCCCGAAGTTCCTCGACGAGGTCGTGTCCATCACGCAGCTCGACGAGAAGCGCACGCACTGGAAGGTGAACGTGGGCGGGGCGGAGCGCGAGTTCGACGCCGAGATCACCGAGCAGCACCCGGATGAGCGCGTCGCCTGGAACAGTGTCGGCGGCGAGACCGAGCACGCGGGCGTGGTGACCTTCCACAAGCTCGACGACACCACCACGCGCGTCACGGTCCAGCTGGACTGGGAGCCGGAGGGGCTGCTGGAGAAGGTGGGCGCACTCGTCGGCGCCGGCTCGCACGCCGTGAAGAAGGACCTCAAGAACTTCAAGGAGTTCATCGAGGGGCGCGGCGTCGAGACGGGCGCCTGGCGCGGCGACGTCGACGCCTGATCCGCGGGCGACCGGAGGGCGCGCGACCGGAGATCGACGAGGCCCGGAGCACCGCAGCACGCGGGGGTCCGGGCCTCGTCGCGTGTCCGGCGTGCGCGGAGTCGGGGGTGCGCACGTCGGCGCCCCGTGCTTGCATGAGCGCATGGAGAGGGACCGGAGGCTGCGCGCCGAGGCTGCAGCGGTCGCGGCGACCGCCGTGTGCTTCGTGCTCGGCGTCGGCGCGGGACTCGTCGTGCTGCGCGGGGCGTCGAGGCCGCTGACCGGCGAGACGGGTCTGGCGATGCCGGTCGCCGTGGTCGCCGGGGTGATCGCCGTGGGGGCCTTCGCGGTGAGCACACTGCGGCACCGTCGCGGCGAGACCACCGGGATGCCGCGCTGGCAGGTGGTCGTGTCGCACCTCTCGGCAGGCGCACTCACGCTCGCGTTCGGCGCCGTGACCGTGATGGGCGTGCTGCTCACAGCGGAGGTGCTGGCCGTCGGGCTGCGCGGGCTCGAGCTCGGGGCGGTGGGCGGCGGTCTGCTCGCCGGGGTCGCGGCGGCCGTGGGCGGCCGGTTCGCGTTCGGGGCCGGGGTCGGGCTGCGCACGGCCGACCTCGCCGGGCTCCTGTTCGGCTTCCTGGTGATCGGCACGCTGTTCGCGATGGTGACGGCGGTCGACCCGCGGTGGTGGGAGGAGAACTTCTCGCAGCTCGGCGTGGGGTGGGCGTTCAACGGCACGCTCGTGGTCGCCGGGCTGCTCGTCGCCACGGTCGGCGCGTACATCGGCCGTGACCTGCACCGCCTGCAGGGCGACGACGCCCTGCCGCGCATCGCCGTGATCGTGGGCCTGTGGGCGGCCGCTGGTGCGGCGCTCGCCGCCGTGGGGCTGCTGCCCCTGTACCGGGCACCCCTGCCGCACGACATCGCGGCCTTCGCGGCGCTCGTGCTGTTCCTGGCCGCCGCGGCACTGACCACGGTCGCGGTACCGGGGCGACCGACGGCGCTCGTGGCGACGTCGATCGCGGTGGGCGTGCTCGTGGTGGTGGCGGTCGTGCTGTGGCTGCCGTTCGGGCTGTACGCGGTCACGGCGCTCGAGGCGATCGTGGTCGGGCTGGGGCTGCTGTGGCTGACGACGCTCGTGCGCGTGCTGGCGATCCTGGTGCCGGAGGCGTCGCGTCCCTCGGCCCGGCGCTCGCCGCTCCGCGCGGGCTGACGCCGGCTCGACGAGGCGGGTCAGCGAGCTTCGGGTGCGAGCACGCCGGAGATGAGCAGTTGCACCAGGTCGGCAGCCCGGTACCGCGCGTCGCCGGTCGCGCCGATGCAGAGGTTCCCGATGCCTCGGAGCACGGTGTACGCATCGATCGGGGGCGTCCCCTCCGCGGACCCGCGCGCTGCCTCCAGGAGCGAGGCGCACACCGGGACGAGACGGTCGACGAAGGAGGTGTGCAGGGCGTCGGATCCGGCGCTGTCGCCCTGCAGTGCGCCGGGCAGGCCATGCTTGGTGACCAGGAACTCCACGAACAGGGCCACCCACGCCCGCAAGGCGGCTTCGGGGGTCGCGCTCTCCGCAAGAAGGCGGGGACCGGCGTCGGCGCACGCTTCGACCTGGTGCCGGTACACCGCGACCACCAGCTCGGAACGCGTCGGAAAGTGACGATAGATCGTCCCGACGCCGACTCCCGCCTTCGCTGCGATCTCTCGGACCGGAGCATCGACCCCGGACGTCACGAACACTGCTGCCGCCGCCTCGAGCAGAGCCTGCTCGCTCCGGCGCGGGCGGCCCGCTCGCTGCGGCCGCGCATCGTGCGACGGCTCGCTCTCGACCTCGCTCATGTCCTGCTCCGGTTCCCTCAACGGCGCTCGCTTGCATTACGGAGCATTGTTCCGTAATGTTGCGGAACAGCGCTCCGATATCCACTATCGCAGAGCGCTGCACCCCTCGGAAAGGAACTCGCCGTGACCTCATCCATCGTCGACACGCTGGACGGCATCATCGGTGCCGGACGCGCGGTCGTCTCCGTCGCTCCCGTGGCGGTGTCCGCGCCCGGCCGAGCGGTTCCCCTCGACGTGCGGGTGTCCGCTCCCGCGACGGGATCGAACCTTCCCGTCGTGCTGTTCTCCCACGGCAACGGCTGGAACCTCGATGGGTATGCGCCGCTCACCGCGTTCTGGGCCTCCCGCGGGTTCGTCGTGATCCAGCCGACGCATCTGGACTCGCGCCGCAACGGGTTCGGGTTCGATCACCCGGTGTTCCCCACGATCTGGACCGAACGGATCACGGATCTCACTCGCATCCTCGACCAGCTCGACACCATCGAGGCCGCCGTTCCCGGTCTCTCCGGCCGCATCGATCGCACGCGCGTCGCCGCGACCGGTCATTCCTGGGGCGGACAGACCGCGCAGTCCGTGCTCGGGGCGCGGATCCTCGACGACTCGGGCACGGTCGGCGACGACATGTCCGACCGACGCGTCACCGCAGGCATCCTGTTCGCGGCGACCGGTGTCGGCGGCGACCACCTTCACCCTTTCGCACGGACGAACTTCCCCTTCATGCGTCCGTCCTTCGGGGAGCTTCGCACGCCGACCCTCGTCGTCGCCGGAGACCACGACCAGTCCGCGATGTCCAGCCGCGGACCGGACTGGTTCACCGATGCCTTTACGCACAGCCCCGGTGCGACGGATCTCCTCACGCTCCACGGTGCCGAGCACTCCCTCGGCGGCATCGTGGGGTACGACGTCGCCGAGACCACCGACGAGCACCCCGAGCGGGTCGCCGTCATCCAGCGGATGAGCACCGCCTACCTGCGGACCGCTCTGCACGTCGACGACACCAGCTGGCCCGCTGCTCGCGCCGCGTTCACGGAGGGCGGCCATCCGATCGGTCACATCGACAGCAAATGAGAGGTGTGCCCGTGTCCCTCGCCGTGCGCGAGCAGCAGGCGAGGGACCAGGCGTCGCCAGGGAGGAGATCACAGCGCGCAGCGCGCTCCGTCCTCGGGGAGTTCGAGGTCGACGAGGTAGTCGGCGACGATCCCGTCGATGCACTCGTTGCGGGAGACGATGGTGCCGTGCTGGTTGCCGTCGACGGTGAGCAGTCGGGCGCCGAGGGTGTCGGCGAGGCTGATGCCTCCGTCGTGAGGGGTCACCGGATCCCCCGTGGCCGACACCACGAGCACCTCGGGAAGCCCGTCGATGTCCGTCGCGTAGGGGTAGCCGAGTGTCGGTTCGGACGGCCAGTACTCGCAGCCGTCCTGGGTGGGGGGAGCGGTCCCCGGGTCGAGGAACGGCACGGCATCGTTGAGGTCTTCGCCGAGCCTCGCCATCTCCTCGGCGGTGAAGCGTTCTTCGTCCAGGCAGTTGATCGCGAAGAGCGCCTCGTACGAGTTCGTGTACTCGCCGCTCTCGGAGCGGCCGTGTGACCCGTCGCGCAGCGCGAGCAGGGCATCCGGCCGACCTGCCTTCAGCTCCGCCAGCCCTGCCACGATCGCGGGCCAACTCGCCTCGGAGTACAGCCCGGCGACGATGCCTTCGCCGGCGGCGAGGAAGCCGACCTCGCGGCCATCGGCGGCGATCAGCGGCTCATCGACAAGCGGCCGCAGGAGCCGCTGCGCCTCGCTCGTCGCCCGTGCGGGATCGGCGCCCAGAGGGCAATCGGCCTGGGCCGCACAGAAGTCGGCGAAGCGCTGGAAGGACGCCTGCAGCCCCTCGCTGAGGTGGATCCGACGCTCCCGGGTGTTCTTGAGCGGGTCGACCGCGCCGTCGAGGACGAGGGCGCGGACGTTCTGCGGGAACATCTCGGCATAGACCGCTCCGAGGCGCGTGCCGTAGCTCACACCCGCGAAGGTGAGCTTCTCGTCGCCGAGCGCGGCTCGGAGGATGTCCATGTCGCGAGCGGTATCGCGGGTTCCGAGGTGTGCGAGCACGTCGCCTCGGCCCGTGCCATCGGCGCACTTCTCGACGATCTCGCGGGCGGAATCGTCCGTCCACTCTCCGAGTGCCGCGAGGGGAGCGTCGGCGTCTCGCTCGTCGTCGGTGTAGCAATCGACGGCGGGGCGGCTGAGGCCGACCCCCCGGGTGTCGAAGCCCACGATGTCGAAGCGGTCGGTGAGGGGCCCGCCCGACCACAGGGCGGCCACCAGAGGGGCGAACGTCGTCGCCGCCGCGCCTGGTCCGCCGGGATTCAGCACGACCGAGCCGATGCGGTCCTCGCCGGTGGCTGCGATGCGGGCCACCGCCAACTCGATGGTCTCACCCGCGGGGTCCCCGTAATCCAGGGGCACCGTGAGCATCGCGCACTCGGCGCTCTCCGCCGCATCGATGACCTGAGGGACGGCGGGTTGCGACCTCACGAGCGCGGGGTCACAGGCACCGAAGTCGAGCTCCTGCCCCCTGTACCGCTCGAGGTCCGAGTCCTGCACGGCTTCCGATTCCGGCGCGGCGTCCCGGTCGACCTGCGTCGCGGCGGTGCAGCCGGCCAGCAGCAGCGATGCGACCGCGGTGACAGCGGCGACCGGTGCCACCCATCGCCGTCGATGATCGTTCCTCCGTCGGCTGCGGATCGGCGAGCGGTTCCTCATGGTGTTTCCTTTCGTGGGGTCTCAACTGGCGAGTTCATCGATCCAGCTCGATCGCATCCGCAGGGCCCGCTCCGTGCTGCCGGCGACGGCCGCGAGCCCGATGAGCAGATTGATGTGCAGGGGGAGCTGGATGGGGGACGTGAAGGTGCCCACCGATGCGGCGATCAGCGGTATCTGCGAAAGAGCCTCGATGATCTGGGGAACCTCGACGCAGAGTCCGACGACAACGAGGGTGAGGGAGATGAGGCCGATCGCACGGCTCGCCCGGGGATGCCGGTGGTGCAGGCGGGCGCGGCGCCCCTCGGCCGATCGCGGATCGGGTGACAGCTGTTCTTCGGTGCCGTCTGCGCGCACGTAGTGGCAGCGCTTGAGCCCGAAGCCGGTGATCGCGACCTCGATGTGGCCGCCGGGCACCGCGAAGCGGGTGGGCATCTTCGCGTACGACCGGAGTGCGCCGTCGACGTAGAGGCGGGCGCGGACCTCCCCGTCGCTCATGTCACCCCCGTGGCGCACATCCACTGTGTAGATCGATGTCGAGCCGTCCGGCGACGCCAGGGTGATCGAGCGCAGCGATCGGCTGAACATCTGCCACCAGCGGTACCGCCGCAGTGGTTCTCCTGACCCGTGGCGGACGCGGCGGTTGCGCCAGTTCGCGATTCCCATCGTCGCGGTCCCTCGTCTCGATTAGTACAGCGTGCTAGTGAACGAGGGGCTAAGCTATCACACTGTGATAGATCGATGGTTTGCGGAAGGCGGGCATGGGCGCTGAATCGAAGGAGCCGGGGACCCGCTCGAAGATCCTCATCGCGGCGGCGACGATGCTCGGCGAGAACCCCACGGCGCGACTGAGCGTGCGGGGCGTGGCCGCGCGTGCCCAGGTGAGCACCGGCTCGCTGCGGCACTTCTTCCCCACCCAGCGGGAACTCGTCGAGACGGTGGTCGCGGGGATGTACGACCTGGAGATTCCCGACGACCCCATCGACGATCGCTCCCTCACGCCCGAAGAGCGCCTGACCGCGTGCCTGCAGTTGCTTCTCTCCCACGTGGGCGTGGGCGAACGCGCCAGGCAGCAGTGGGGAGCGCTCTACGAGGCGTACGTCGCCACGCCTCCCTCCGAGGACCAAGCCGCGACCTACCTCGCGCTCGAACGGATGGGGCGCCACCGCATCGAGCAGTGGCTGACGACCCTGGTCGACGAGGGTGCGATCGCTGCGGGTGGGATCGAGGAGCGCGCGCGGTTCCTCGCCACCGTGACGTCGGGCATCGCGACTGAACGCGCGCTGCCCTCCGAGACGGTGCGCGTCGATGCCGAGAAGGAGACCCTGCGTCTCGCCGTCCACGCGGTCATGAGCGGGCCGCCCGCCGCATGAGTTCTCCCTTCGACGGCATGCCCGTCGCGCGGACCGCCTCCGTCGTCGCCCCTCCCTAGGCGGGTGTCTCGCCGGGGCGCGCGGAAGATAGGGCATCCGTCCGATGTGGCGGTGGGGCCTCAGAGCGGAGTGTAGGGATACACCGAACCGCCGAGGAGAGATCATGTTCGAGCACCCCTATCTGACCCAGCAGGTGACCGCTCACGAGCAGGAGCGCATCGCGACGGCCGTCGAGCAGCGCCGCCGCCTGATCGAGCACGCGGACCAGATCGTGCCGCGGGCGGACGGGCCCGTGCGGCGGCTGCTGCGTCGCCTCGTGCAGCGCGGGGTCGTCTCGCGCGCGACTGTCGCGGAGCGCGAGTGCCGACCGTGCGAGCCCGCGGTCGCCCGGTGACCGACGCGGTCCTGCTGCCGTTCCCGCACCGCGACCCCGATGTCGGCGGTGGGTGGGACGATGGAGGCATGGCCCCAGCCCCCAGTGCCGCGATGGTCGGGCGAGACGCCGAGCTCGCCGAGGTGCGCCGTCTGTTCGACGGAGCGCGCGACGGCGTGCCCGCGGCCGTGCTGGTGGAGGGCGAGGCCGGGATCGGCAAGTCCCGCCTGGCGCGCGAGTTCGGTGCCGAGGTCGCGAACGTCGCCGACGTGCATGTCGGATGGTGCCTCGACCTGGGCGCGTCGCGCATGCCGTTCGGCCCTCTCACCGGCATCCTCCGGTCGATCGTGGCGCGGATGGGCGTCGAGCGCGTGCGAGCGGTCGTCGGCGTGGGCATCGAGGCGCTCGGGATGCTGCTGCCCGAGCTCGTCGACGCCCCCGCCGACCGCGAGCGCACGAGCCCGGAGCGTCTGCGCGACGCCGTGGCGTCACTGGTCGAGGCCGCGGCGGAGGAGTCGCCGCAGGTGCTCGTGGTGGAAGACCTGCACTGGGCCGACGACTCGACCCTGGCCATCCTGTCGTTCCTGCTGCGGGCGTGGAACCGCGGTCGCATCCTGCTGCTCATCACCTGCCGCACCGACGACGTGCGTCGCGGCGACGCGGTGAGCCGTTTCATCGGCGAGGCCACGAGGGCGCGGCTGCTGGAGCGGCTGACGGTGTCGCGTCTGGAAGACGAGGCCGTCCGCGAGCTGGTCGAGCAGATCACCGGACGGGCTCCGTCGCCGTCCGCGCTCGAGCGGCTGCAGATGCGCGCCGAGGGCGTGCCGTTCTTCGTGGAGGAGATCGCCGGGTGCTCCCAGGGCCCGCTGCCGGACAGCCTGCGCGACCTGCTGCTGGCACGCTTCGACCGTCTCGGCGACGACGCGGGGCGTGTGGTGCGGGTCATCTCCGGCGCCGAGCGTCCCCTGAGCCACCCGCTCGTCACGCGCCTGGCCGGGCTGCCCGAGGAACGTCTCGACGAGGCCCTGCGCGAGGCCGCCCGCAGCGGCATCATCGTGGTGGAAGACGACGACTACCGGTTCCGGCACGCGCTGCTGCGCGAGGCCGTGCACGACGATCTGCTCCCGGGGGAGCGCGCCCGCCTGCACCGCGCCTACGCCGAGGCGCTGGAGGAGCAGAGCGAGGGGGCCGCCGACCGGGGCGATGCCGCCGCGCTCGCGTATCACTGGCAGCTCGCGCAAGACGACCGTCGCGCGATCACGGCCGCCGCCGAGGCCATGCGGCAGGCCAAGGCGCAGTATGCCTTCGCGAGTGCTGCGCGCTTCGGCGAGCTCGTGCTCGAGCTGTGGCCGCTCGTGCCGGACGCCGCCGCCGCGACGGGGTTCGAGCGCCTGGAACTGCTGCACGTGCTCGGGTCGGTGCTGCGCAACGCGGGCGACGGGGAGCGCGCTCTCGCGGTGGCCAACGTCGCGCTCGCCGAGGTCGATGCGACGACGGTCGACCCGCGACTGCACGCCCGCCTGCTGCGCAACAAGGCGCTGTACCTGGTGAACCTGGGGCGGCTCGGGGCCGTGCCGCTGCTCCGCGAGGCGCTGGCCATCGCAGAGGAGCACGTGCCCGACGAGGCGTTCCGCGCCGAGCTGCTCAACCAGCTCGCCGGTCGCCTGATGATCGCGGGCGACCGGGAGGATGCGATCCGGCTCGCCGACGAGGCCGAGCGCCGGGCCGCGGCCGCCGGGTCGCGCGACCAGCAGTCGATCGCGGCGAACATGCGCGGCGGCTCACTGGCGCACCTCGGCGCCGTCGAGGCGGGCGTGCGGGAGTTCGAACGGGCGAGGGTGCTGGCGGACGGCTCGACCGCCGAGATGCGCTACCGCGTGAACTACTCCGACCTGCTGACGCTGCTCGGCCGGTACCGGGAGGCGGTCGCGGTGGCCGAAGCGGGGCTGCGCCGGGCGCGGGAGCTCCGCGTCGAGCGCACGTCGGGCACGATCATGGCGCAGAACATGATCGTCCCGCTGCTCGAGCTCGGCGAGATCGACCGCGTTGAGGAGATGCTGTCGCGCGACTTCGTGCAGGGCACGCTGCGGGTGTTCCGCATGTACATGAGCATGACGCGCGTGCGGGTGCTGGCGTGGCGCGGCCGGTCGACCGAGGCGGCGGAGATGCTGCGCGAGTGGCGGCCGGCGTTCGAGGAGACCGGTGGCTCTGAGCGCCAGATCTGGTACGACCTCGTGACGATGACGGTCGCGGTGGCGCAGAGCGAGGGCGACCTCACCGGTGCGCTCGACGCGATCCTCGCGATGGTGCACGACGAGAAGCCGGCGCTGCTGCATCAGCGTCGGCTGCTGCTGGAGGGCGGGGCGATCATCGCGGAGCTGCGGTCCCGTGGGGTCGACGTCGAGGCGGCCTCGGCCACGATCCGCGACGCCTGGCTGGCGCAGCCCGACCAGCTGCAGCACGACGCCTGGGGGCTGATTCTCGATGCCCTGCTCGACCCGCGACCGGAGAAGGTGGAGGAGGCGCTGCGCCGCGCTGACGGCGACGACGTGCCGGTGACCTTCCGCGCGGTGCTCCGCCTGGAGCGCGCGCAGGTGCACGTGCGAGAGGGCGAGCGCGCGGCCGCCTCCGCCGTGGTCGCCGAGGCCGCCGCGCTCGCGGAGGAGTGGGACCATGCCCCGCTGCGGGCCGCCATCGCACGATTCGCCGACGCCGCGGGCCTGCGTGCCGGAGCAGCGCCCGCCGACGCGGAACTGCTGACCGCCAGGGAGCAGCAGGTGCTCGACCTCATCGCGGAGGGGCTCAGCAACCGTCAGATCGGGGAGCGCCTGTTCATCAGCGTGAAGACGGTGAGCGTGCACGTGTCGGCGGTGCTGCGCAAGCTCGGGGTCAGCACGCGCACGGAGGCGGCGCTCACACGGCAGGCCCTCGACCCGACGTCGGGCAGGTCCGCCGTGGTAGCGTGACCGAGCACGCGTGTCGGATCTTCCGGTGCGGTGCAGGCCGCGTCAGCGGCCGGCTTAACAGAAAGTAGAAAACACATGGCCACTGGCACTGTGAAATGGTTCAACGCGGAGAAGGGCTTCGGCTTCATCGCTCCTGATGACGGCACGGAAGACCTCTTCGCCCACTACTCGGCTATCGCCGGCTCCGGTTTCAAGGAGCTCCGCGAGAACCAGAAGGTCGAATTCGACGCTGAGCGTGGCCCCAAGGGCATGCAGGCGGCGAACATCCGCGCTCTCTGAGCGTGCGCTGACTTCCTGAAGCCGGTCGGATCCATCGGATCCGACCGGCTTTTCGCATCCCTCCGGACCTCCGTGCGGTGTCATCGAATTGAGGATGACCTAACTTCGGGTTAGATTAGGCGAGGCTTACCAAAGGCCGGGCGCGTTCTCGTGCCGCCACCCCTCCTCCCATCCCGAAGGGAACGCCTGTGCGCATCTCTCGCCTGCTCGCCATCGGCGCGGCCGCCGCGCTCGCCGTGTCGCTCGCCGCCTGCTCGTCCTCGGCCCCCGAGTCGACCTCCTCCTCGGGCGGCAACCCCGCCTCCGACGACGCGTTCCCCGTCACGATCGAGCACGCCTTCGGCGAGACCACGATCACCGAGAAGCCCGAGCGCGTGGCCACGGTCGCCTGGGCCAACCACGAGGTCCCGCTCGCGCTCGGCATCGTCCCGGTCGGCATGAGCAAGGCCACCTGGGGAGATGACGACGACAACGGCATCCTCCCCTGGGTCGAGGAGAAGCTCGACGAGCTCGGCGGCGACACCCCGGCTCTGTTCGACGAGACCGACGGCATCGACTACGAGGCCGTGGCCGACACCGAGCCCGACGTGATCCTCGCGGCCTACTCCGGCCTGACGCAGGAGGAGTACGACACGCTCTCCAAGATCGCGCCGGTCGTGGCCTACCCCGAGGTCCAGTGGGGCACGTCGGTCGACGACATGATCGAGATGAACGCCACCGCGCTCGGGCTGAAGGACGAGGGCGAGGCACTGATCGATGAGCTGCACGCCGACGCCGACACCGCGCTCGAGGCCCACAGTGTGCTGAAGGACAAGAAGGTGCTGTTCGCGTACTTCGACCCGAGCGACCTCAGCACCATCGGCTACTACACGGCCGCGGACACGCGCCCCGGGTACCTCCACTCCCTCGGCCTGCCGTTCCCCGCGATCGTGGAGGAGAGCGTGGGCAGCGACAAGTTCAACCTCGAGGTGAGCGCCGAGGAGGCGCAGAAGTTCGACGACGTCGACGTGCTGGTCACCTACGGCGACGACACGACCCTCGCCACGCTGCAGGCCGACCCGCTGCTGTCGAAGATCCCCGCGATCGCCGAGGGCCGCGTCGCGATCCTGCCCAACGCCACGCCCATCGCCGCCTCGGCGAACCCGTCGCCGCTGTCCATCCCGTGGGGCCTCGACGACTACCTGGCGATCCTGGCCGCACCGCTCGCGCCGTAACCGCGTCGCACCACCGCCGAGAGTCACCGTGATCTCCGCACCCGTGCTCGCACCGGACGCCGCCGCCCTGCGGCGCCCGGTGCTGGCGCGCACCCTCTGGCTGTGCGCCGGGGTCGTGGTGCTGCTGGTGCTGGCGGTGCTCTCGGTGTCGTTCGGGGCACGCGCGGTCTCCCTCGACGACATCCTCGCCGCCCTGGGCGGACAGTCGGACACGATCGGGCAGGCCGCGGTTATCAAGCGCCTCCCGCGCACGGTGCTCGCGCTGCTCGTGGGCGCCGCGCTCGCGCTTGCCGGGGCGACCATGCAGGCCGTGACCCGCAACCCCATCGCCGAGCCCGGCATCCTCGGCATCTCGAACGGGGCGTCGTTCGCGGTCGTGCTCGGCATCGCGTTCTTCGGGCTGAGCAACCCGTACGGCCAGATGGCGTTCGCGATCGCCGGCGCCGCGGCCGCCGCGGTGTTCGTCTACGCCGTCGGGTCGCTCGGCCGCGGCGGCGCCACCCCGCTCAAGCTCGCCCTGGCGGGCGCGGCGACCTCGGCCGCGTTCGCCTCGCTCATCAGCGCGGTCATGCTGCCGCGGGTCGATCTGCTGCAGACCTTCCAGTCGTGGCAGATCGGCGGGGTCGGGGGAGCCGAGTGGCCGCGCATCGCGATCACCGCCCCCGTGCTCGCGGTCGGCGCGCTGCTGTGCTTCGTGACCGCCCGCGGCATGAACTCCCTCGCACTCGGCGACGACATGGCCACGGGGCTCGGCGAGCACGTGGCGCGCACGCGCGCGGTCTCGGCGCTCGGCTCGGTGATCCTGGCCGGAGCCGCGACCGCGATCGCCGGGCCCATCGGCTTCGTCGGGCTCATCGTGCCGCACCTGTGCCGCCTGCTCGTTGGCACCGACCACCGCTGGCTGCTGCCATTCTCGGCCCTCGCGGGAGCGGCGCTGCTGACCGCGAGCGACATCGTCGGCCGGGTGATCTCGCCGTCGTCGGACGAGATCCAGGTCGGCATCATCACCGCGATCATCGGGGCGCCGTTCTTCATCTGGATCGTCCGCCGACAGAGGGTGAGGGAGCTGTGAGCGCCACGGAGCACACGCTCGTCCGCGCGGAGGAGTCCGCGGCCGCCCGCACGGCCAGGGTGATCGCCGGACGCCGGGCCCGTCACCGCCGGCACGCGCTCGTCACGGTCGCGCTGGCCGTGGTCGTGCTCGCCCTGTTCACGGTCGCGCTCATGGTGGGCAACACGTTCTATCCGCTCGACGAGGTGATCCGCGTGATCCTGGGCGAGACCGTGCCGGGGGCGTCGTTCACCGTGGGCGACCTGCGGTTGCCGCGGGCGATCCTCGCCATCCTCGCGGGGCTCGCGTTCGGCATGGCCGGCGTCACCTTCCAGACCATGCTGCGCAACCCGCTCGCCTCCCCCGACATCATCGGGATCTCGCACGGCGCCGGGGCGGCCGCGGTCTTCGGGATCGTCGTGCTCTCGCTCAACGGCCCGATGGTGTCGCTGCTCGCACTCGCCGGCGCCCTCGTCACCGCGCTCGCGATCTACCTGCTCGCGATCAAGGGCGGCTTCGCCGGCGCCCGACTGATCCTGATCGGGATCGGGGTCGCGGCGATGCTGCAGAGCGTCATCGCCTACCTGCTCTCCCGCGCCGCGAACTGGGACATCCAGACCGCCATGCAGTGGATCACCGGCAGCCTCAACAACGCCTCGTGGGAGCGGGTGCTGCCGATGGCGATCGCCGCGGTCGTGCTGGTGCCGCTGCTGCTGACGCAGGGGCGGGCCCTGGGCGCGCTCCAGCTGGGCGACGACTCCGCGGCCGGCCTCGGCGTGCGCGTCGGCGTCACCCGCGTGGTGTTCATCCTCGGTGCCGTCGCGCTGCTCGCCGTCGCGACCGCCGCCACCGGCCCCATCGCGTTCGTCGCCTTCATGGCGGGACCGATCGCCGCCCGGCTCACCGGACCGGGCGCGACCCTCCTGCTGCCCAGCGGTCTCGTCGGCGCGGTGCTGGTGCTGGCGGGCGACCTCATCGGCCAGTTCGCGCTCGGCACGCGCTACCCCGTCGGCGTCGTCACCGGGGTCGTGGGCGCTCCGTACCTGATCTACCTCCTCATCCGCACCAACCGCACCGGAGGCTCCCTGTGACCGCCGCCCACACCCTGTCCGCCGAGGGCGTGACGCTCTCCTACGGCGACCGCACCGTGGTCGAGGGGCTCGACCTGCAGATCGCCCCGGGCAAGATCACGACCATCGTCGGCGCGAACGGCTGCGGCAAGTCCACCCTGCTGCGCGCCCTCGCCCGGCTGCTGTCGCCCGTGGCCGGCCAGGTGGTGCTCGACGGCACGTCCGTGCACACCCGCCCCACCAGGGAGGTCGCGCGCATCCTCGGGCTGCTCCCGCAGTCGCCCGTGGCCCCGGAGGGCATCGCGGTGGCCGACCTCGTCGGGCGCGGACGCCACCCGCACCAGCGGGCGCTGTCGCGCTGGAGCGCGCACGACTACGAGGTCGTCGCCGATGCGCTCGACGCCACGGGCATCAGCGACCTCGCCGACCGCAGCGTCGACGAGCTCTCCGGCGGACAGCGTCAGCGCGTGTGGATCGCGATGGCCCTCGCGCAGGAGACCGACATCCTGCTGCTCGACGAGCCGACCACGTTCCTCGACGTCGCCCACCAGGTCGAGGTGCTCGACCTGCTCACCGACCTGAGCGTCGCCCGCGGCACCACGATCGTGATGGTGCTGCACGACCTCAACCTCGCCGCCCGCTACGCCGACGAGCTCGTCGCCATGAAGGACGGCCGCGTGCACGCCACGGGGTCGCCGCAGGACGTGGTGACCGCCGAGCTCGTGGAAGAGGTCTTCGGGCTGCCCAACCAGATCACCGTCGACCCGGTCTCCGGGAAGCCGATGGTCACCCCCATCGGAAGGCATCATGTCCGCTGAGACGACCACGACCGAACGCCCGACCTACCTCCTCACCCGCGCCGAGGTGCGCGCCGTGGAACGCGTGTCGCCCTCGTTCGTGCGGGTGACCCTCGGCGGGGACGACCTGCGTGAACTGGGCACCCCCGGCGCGGTGTTCGACAGTCGCATCAAGCTCGTGTTCCCGCCCGCGTCCGGGGTGCTGCCCGAGATCGACCGCTCCTGGGACGACTGGTGGGGCTCCTACCTCGCAGTGCCCGAGGCCGAGCGCGGCGCGATGCGCACGTACTCGGTGCGCGAGCTGCGGGTGGCCGCCGACGACACGACCGAGGTGGACGTGGACTTCGTGCTGCACCTGGAGCCGGGGCTCACCGGGCCCGCATCGCGGTGGGCGAGCGCGGCCGCCGTGGGGCAGGAGCTGTGGCTCGTCGGTCCGCGGCGCGGGGTCGTTCCGCACGGCGGTGCCGAGTACCGCCCCGGTCGCGCCGACTCCGTGGTGCTGGCGGGCGACGAGACGGCCGCCCCCGCGATCGCCCGCATCCTGGAAGACGCGCCGCGCGACCTCCGCGGCGTCGCGTTCATCGAGGTGCCGTCGCCGGCCGACGTGCTGCGCATCGACCCGCCCGCCGGGGTGGAGGTGCACTGGCTGCCCCGCGACGTGGGCGAGCCGCACGGCCTCCGGCTCATCCCCGCGGTGCTCGGCTACCTCGGCGACGCCGACGCGACCGACGAGATCCGGGTGAAGGACGTCGAGACGGAAGACCTGCTGTGGGAGACGCCGGAGTACTCGGGTCTCGGCGAGGACATCGACCCCGCGACCGCGACCCCGGTGGAGCGCTACTTCTGGATCGCGGGGGAGAGCGGCGTGGTCACGACCCTGCGCCGGCACCTGGTGAAGGACCTCGGCATCGACCGCCGCCAGGTCGCGTTCATGGGCTACTGGCGCCGCGGCGTGGCGATGCGGGGCTGACATGACCGCGACCGACGGGCGGCCCGCCCTGCAGGGCGACTCCCTGGTGCTCGGCTACGGCCGCTCCCGCGTGGTGCACGACGTGTCCCTGCGCCTCGCCCCCGGGCGGGTGACGGCGCTGATCGGCCCGAACGGCAGCGGCAAGTCGACCGTGCTGCGCGCCCTCGCCCGCCTGCACCGCATCGATGGCGGCACGGTGCGCGTCGGCGGGGACGAGCCGCGGGATGCGGCCGCCCTGTCGGCGAAGGAGTTCGCGAAGACCGTGGCGATGCTGTCGCAGTCGCGTCCCCACCCGTCCGGCATCGAGGTGTCCGACGTGGTCGCGTACGGGCGGCACCCCCACCGCGGTCGCTTCGCCGGCATCACCGAGGCCGACCGGGCAGCCGTGGCCCGCGCGCTCGCGCTCACCGGGCTGTCCGACATGGCCGCCCGCCCGGTCGACCAGTTGTCGGGCGGAGAGCTGCAGCGCGTGTGGCTGGCGACCGCGCTGGCCCAGGACACCGGGGTGCTGCTGCTCGACGAGCCGACCAACCACCTCGACCTGCGCTACCAGGTGGAGACGCTCGACCTGGTGCGCGAGCTCGCCGACGACCACGGCACCGCCCTCGGCGTGGTGCTGCACGACCTCGACCACGCGGCCTCGGTGGCCGACGACGTGGTGCTGCTGCACCGCGGGCGCGTGCACGCCGCCGGGACCCCCGTCGAGGTGCTCACGGGCGAGAACCTGTCGGAGGTCTACGGGCTGCGCATCGACACCGTCGTCGACGACGAGACCGGGCTGGTGCGCGTGCGACCGCGCGGCCGCCATCACGCCCGGCATCGCGCCGGCACCGCACTCTGATCCACCCCCACCCCTGGAGGAACACCCGATGAAGAAGACCCCCCTGGCCGTGCTCGCCCTCGGTGGTGCGCTGACCCTCGCGCTCGCCGGGTGCGGCACCACGCAGACGCCGTCCGCCTCGGACGCCGCAGCGCCCGTCTCGACCAGCGAGGGCTGCGCGGACGACGCGACCTCGACCTCGACCGGTGCCGTCTCGGTGACGGACGACCTGGGCCGCACGGTCGAGCTCGACCGGCCGGCCGAGCGCATCGCGGTGCTGGAGTGGCAGCAGATCGAGGACGCGCTGACGCTGTGTGTGGCCCCGGTCGCCGTCGCCGACGCCGAGGGCTACTCCACGTGGGTGTCGGCGGAGAAGCTGCCGGACGACGTGGTGGATGTGGGCACGCGGCAGGAGCCGAACCTGGAGACCCTGTTCGGCACCGACCCCGACCTGGTGATCGTCGAGGTGCGCGGGACGGACGACCCGATCGTGGCCCAGCTCGAGGAGTACGACGTGCCGGTGCTCGCGACGGTGGGCGCCGATGCGAAGGACCCCATCGCGAAGATGCTGAACACGCTCGACCTGATCGCGCAGGTCACGGGTCGTGAGGAGCGCGCCGACGACGTGACCGCGGAGTTCCAGCAGCACCTCGACGACGCGAAGGCCGAGCTGGCGGACCGCGAGCTCGCGACACGCGACTTCGTGTTCTTCGACGGCTGGGTCGACGGCGGCAACGTCGCCCTGCGGCCGTTCGGCCAGGGCTCGCTCGTCGGCGAGGTCGGCGAGCAGCTCGGACTCGTGAACGCCTGGACCGGGACGGTCGACCCGGTGTACAGCCTGGGGCAGACCGACGTGGAGGGCATGACCACGGTCGGCGACGCCAACCTGTTCTACACCGGTACGGAAGACCCCGACTCGGAGAACATCATGGACGCCCTCGCCGACAACCCGGCCTGGACCTCGCTGCCCGCCGTGGCCGACGGCCGCCTGACCGCGTTCCCCGCGGGCATCTGGACGTTCGGCGGCCCCCGCTCGACCGCGCAGATCGTCGACGGCTTCGTCGAGGTGCTCTCGAAGTGACCGAGACCCTCCGCCTCGACGACACGACGGATCCCGCGGCGCCGGAGCGTCGCGCGACCGCCGTCTCCGTCGAGGCGGAGGGCCGCGGGCCGAAGGCCCTCCTGAAGGGGGTCGGGGTGCTCGTCCTGCTCGCGGTGCTGCTGGTCGCGGTCGCCGGCTGGCATCTCACGCAGGGCACGAGCGGGGCCGTGCTGCCCCCGGCCGACGTGCTGTGGGGCTCGCGGATCCCGCGCCTGGCCGCGGGCGTCGCGGTCGGGGTCGCCCTGGGCGTGGCGGGGATCCTGCTGCAGTCGCTCGCCCGCAACGCGCTCGCCTCGCCCGACACGCTGGGGGTGACCGCGGGAGCGTACCTGGCGGTCACGGCGCTCGCCGCGTTCGGGATCGCCGTGCCCGTGTGGGCGTCCGGGGCGGTGGCGTTCGCGGGCGGGCTCGTGGCGGCCGGGATCGTGCTCGGGCTCGCGGGCGGTGCCGGATCGTCCACCACGCGCCTCATCCTCGCCGGCACGGCCCTGGCGCTGGCCTTCCAGGCGGGCACCTCGACCCTGCTGATCCTGTTCGACGAGGAGACCACCGGGCTGCTCGCGTGGGGGAGCGGGAGCCTGTCGCAGCTCGGGCTGACCGCGTTCCTCCAGGCGGCCCCGGTCGTGGTGGTCGTCACCGTGCTGGCCCTGGTGCTCGCCCGACGCCTCGACATCCTGGCGCTCGGCGACGACACGGCCTCGTCGCTCGGGGTGCCGATCCGTTCCACGCGGGCGATCGGGATCCTCCTCGCGGTCACGCTGACGGCCGTGTCGGTCACGCTCGCGGGACCGATGGGCTTCGTCGGACTGTGCGCGCCGGTGCTCGCGCGGCTGCTGTCCCGCGTGGTGCCCAGCCTGAACCGGCACCTGCTGCTGATCCCGGCCGCGGGGCTGCTCGGCGCGATCGTGGTGATCCTGGCCGACGCCCTGCTGCGGGCGCTGATCGGCGCCGAGGCCGCGATCCTCATCCCGACGGGGGTCGCGACGACGCTGCTGGGCGCGATCGTGCTGGTGCTCATGGCCCGACGGCTGCGCGACGCCGGCCCCACCCGCGAGCCGCCGCGCGTGCGCTTCGGTGTGCGCAGCCGCGTGCGCTTCCGCGTGACCCTGGTGGTCGTGGCGCTCGGGGTGGCCGGGGTGCTGCTGCTCGGGCTGCTCGCCGGTCACACGTGGCTGCTGACGGGCGACATCGCCCTGTGGCTGCAGGGGCAGGCGGCCCCGCCGATCGCGTTCGCGCTGGACGAGCGGGCCCCGCGGGTCGTGGCCGCGGTCGTGGCGGGAGGCGCGCTCGCCCTCTCCGGCACGCTGATCCAGGGGGTGAGCCGCAACCCGCTCGCCGACCCCAGCATCCTCGGGGTCACCGGTGGCGGCGGGCTGGGGGCCGTGCTGGTGATCACGAGCGCGGCGTCGTCGACGGGCGGCATGATCGCGGGTGCCGTGACGGGCTCGCTGCTCGCGTTCGCCCTGGTCTACCTCCTGTCGTGGCGAGGAGGTCTGAGCGCGGACCGGTTCCTGCTCGTGGGTATCGGGGTGTCGTACCTCACGGTCTCGCTCACGACGTTCTTCCTGCTGCGGTCGAACCCGTGGGACACCCCGCGGATCTACACGTGGCTGTCCGGCACGACGTACGGTCGCGCGTGGGAGCAGATCCTCCCGCTGGTGATCGTGCTGGTCATCGCACTGCCGTTCGTGGTGTCGAGCCGCCGCGAGCTCGACGTCCTGTCGCTCGACGAGGACACGCCGCGGCTGGTGGGCATCCGGCTGGAGCCGGTGCGCCTGCTGCTGCTCGCGGTGGCGGCCGTGCTCGCCGCGCTGAGCGTCACGGCGATCGGGGTGATCGGCTTCGTGGGGCTCGTGGCGCCGCACGCCGCCCGGGCGCTGGTGGGGGCGCGGCATGCGCGGGTGATCCCGGTCGCCGTGCTGCTGGGCGGGCTGCTGGTCGCGGTGGCCGACACGATCGGTCGCACGGTCATCGCGCCCGCGCAGCTGCCGGCCGGCCTGGTGGTCGCGCTGGTCGGCGCCCCGTACTTCGTCTGGCTGCTCTGGCGCTCGCGCGACGCCTGACCCCGCTCCCCGGCCCGCCCTGTCCGTTCGTCCCGTGGCGGGATCGAAAACGCACCCCCGGGGGCGTCCGGAGGTGCGTTTTCGATCCCCGAGCCGGGGTGGGTGGGGAGAGCGGGGAGGGGGGGGTTACTTCGCGAGGAAGTCCTTCAGGGCGGCGTTGACCTCGTCGGCGTGGGTCCAGAGCAGGCCGTGCGGCGCGCCCTCGACCTCGATGTACGTCGCCTCGGGGACGGCCTGGTGGAAGCGGCGGGCGGTCGCGTCGATCGGCAGGATGTTGTCTTTCGTGCCGTGCAGGATGAGCGTGGGCTTGCCGGCCGCGCGCACGGCCTCGACGTCGCCGCGGAAGTCCTCGATCCACGTCGGCACGACCGCGTAGGCGGCGACCGGGGCGCTGGTGACCGAGAGGTTCCAGTTGGCGTCGACGACCTGCTGGCTGATGCGGGTGCCGAGGTTCTCGTCGAGGTTGTAGAAGTTCTTGTAGAACTCGGTGAACCAGGCGTAGCGGTCGCCCTTGGCGGCGGCCTCGATCCCGTCGAACACGTCCTGCGGCACGCCCTCGGGGTTGTCGTCGCGCTGCACGAGGAACGGCTCGAGCGAGGCGAGGAAGGCGAGCTTGGCGACGCGCTCGTGCCCGTAGCGGCCGACGTAGCGGGCGAGCTCGCCGGTGCCCATCGAGAAGCCGACGAGCACGACGTCGCGCAGGTCGAGGGTCTCGAGCACGGTGTTGAGGTCGGCGGCGAAGGTGTCGTAGTCGTAGCCGCTGCCCACCTTGGAGGACTGGCCGAAGCCGCGGCGGTCGTACGTGATCACGCGGTAGCCCTGGGCGAGCAGCTCACGCGTCTGGCGCTCCCAGCTGTGCCCGTTGAGCGGGTAGCCGTGGATCAGCACGACGGGCTGCCCGGATCCCTGGTCCTCGTAGTACAGCTCGATCGGGGTGCTGTTCTCGTTCCCGACGGTGATGTAGCCCATGATCCTGGTCCTTTCGGTTCCGGTGAGAACGATCGTTCTCGCTCGATGTGTCCAATCTAGAGAACGAGCGTTCTCATGTCAAGTAGACTTCTGCACATGACCGAAGACGACGCTCGCGAGCGCATCCTCTCCGCCGCGGAGGAGCTCTACTACCGCAAGGGATACGCGGCCGTCGGCATGGACGAGCTGCGCACGGCTGCCGGCGTGTCGCTGCGTCGCCTCTACTCGCTCTTCCCCGCCAAGACCGATATCGTCTCGGCGGTCCTCGCCCGCAGGCACACCGAATGGGAGTCCGGTCTCTCCGCCGCTGTCGCCGCCGCGGGCGACGGGCCCCGCGCGCGGCTGCTCGCCGTCTACGGCTACCTGGAGGACTGGTTCTGCAGCGACGGCTTCCGCGGCTGCGCGTTCATCAACGCTTTCGGCGAGCTCGGCGGGACGAACCCCGAGGTCGCCTCCATCGTCCGCGCGCACAAGGCCTCGTTCCAGGAGTACATGGCCGCGCTGGTCGCGGACACCGGTGCCCCGGCCGCGTTGGCCGCCCAGCTCTCGATCCTCGCCGAGGGGGCGCAGAGCACCGCGGCGATCTCGGCCGACCCGCAGGCGGCGGTGCACGCGCGCCGGGCAGCCGAGGTGCTCATCGACGCGGCGTTCGCCACCGCCTGAGCTTCGGCACCTCTCGTCAGGTGTCGTCGTCGGCCGCCCGCCGAGCCGCCGTATCCCAGGCCTCGCGCACGCCCCGCAGGTGCTGCTCCGGCTGGAACGGGTGCGACGCCGTCACGGTGCGCAGCGAGCGCTCGACCACGATCCCGGGGTGGTGCACGAGCTCGCGCAGCATCGCCGCCATGCCCTTCGCATCGGGTGAGCCGCACAGGATCCCCGCCTCGGCCAGGCCCTCCCGCAGCCGAGGGTCGACGTACAGCACGCTCCGCGCCGCCCGGAACGCCTCCGCGACCACGACCGGCTGCGGGTCGAGCCCGAACGACGTGACGGCCAGCAGGTGCGAGTCACGCAGAAGGGGCTGGATGCTCTCCGGCTCGACGCGACCGAGGAACTGGATGCTGCTCCCGCCGTCTGGCGCCGCGGTCCCCGCGACCTCGCGCGCCTCGGCGTACAGCGGCCCGTCTCCCGCGATCCGCGCCACGAGCGACCCCGGCGGCAGGTCCTCCCCGGCCCGTCGCACCGCGCGCACGAACTCCAGGATCCCCGACTCGAGGGTGAGCCGGCCCACCCACAGCACCTGCAGCGGCAGCTCGACCGCCTGGAGCGGCACCCCGGGGATCGCGCGCGGTGGCATCGGGTTCGGCACCACCTCCACCTCCGGCAGCCCGGCGATCCGCAGCGCCTCGGCCTGATGCGCCGAGGGCGAGATCACGGCGTCAGCCTCCAGCGCGGCGTCGAGCGTGACGCTGCGCACCGCGGCATCGATCGCGCGCGGGGTGTCGGCGAGGGCGGTGCGAGGAGGGCGTCCGCGCAGCACGCGGGCCAGTCCGCGGACGGCCGCCGCCGCGACCCGGTCGAATCGTCGCAGGTCCGGTCCCTGCCAGAAGAAGGTGTGCACCGTGTGGACGACGGGGATGCCCTGCTCCTGGGCCACCCGGATCGCCGCGGCGGTGAGGCCGAACTCCGAGTGCACGTGCACCACGTCGATCGACCGCTCCCGGAACAGGCGCCGCAGCCGCGCTCGCAGGGCACGACTGTTGCGGATCGCCGGCATCTCGACGCCGGGGATGACCCACGCGGCGGCCATCAGGATCGGTGCCTCCCCCGGCGGCACGGGGCGCGGCGCGCTCCCCGGCTGCGCGGCGCCGATGACCACCACCTCGTCGCCCGCGGAGCGTAGCAGCTCCGCCTCGCGCAGGACGACGGCCTGCGCATCTCCGATGCGGTCGAGTGCGTAGTCGCAGACGAGTGCGATCCTCACGGCGGTCACCCCCAGGTCGTGCGGAACAGAGTGCTGTCAAACGTAACATCTTACCCGCCGGGTGAATGACGCGGGGTGGCACAAGTCTCTTACCTGGTTAGCGATCGGGGGAGGGGCTGTCAAGGGCACTGCGGCGGAGGTGCCGTCACCCTAGAGTCGCGGCATGGAGACTTCGACGAAAGGCATCCTCCGCCAGAGCCTGGTGATCGCGGCGGCCGTGTTCATGCTGATCGCCGCCGCCATCGGTGCCGGCGCGTTCGGCGGCACCTCGGTCGACGAACTGCAGAACGGCGCGCTGTCCGCTCAGGGCTCGTATCTCGCGCCCGCCGGACCGGCGTTCTCGATCTGGTCGCTCATCTACCTCGGCCTGCTCGCCTACACGGCGTGGCAGGCCCTTCCCGCCCGACGCCAGGACCCCCGGCAGGAGGCCGTCGGCGGCTGGATCGCCCTGTCGATGGTGCTCAACGGCCTGTGGCTCGTGACCGCCCGCTACCTCACGCTGTGGCTCACGGTGCTCGTGATCGCGCTGCTGCTCGCCGTGCTCGCGCGTGTGATCGTGCTGCTGGGACGATTCCCCGCCCGCAGCGCCGTCGACCGCGTGCTCACCGACGGCGCCAACGGGCTCCACTTCGGCTGGGTCACGATCGCCACCGTCGCCAACACCGCCGCCTGGCTCACGCAGACCGTCCCGGAGAGCGCGGAGCAGCAGGCGGAGGTGTGGGCCATCGCGGTGCTCGCCGTGGTGCTGCTCATCGGTGCCGCGAGCGCGTGGTTCACCGGGCGTCTCGCGCCCGCCCTCGCCACCGCGTGGGGGCTCGCCTGGCTCGCGGTCGGTCGTCTGACCGGCGAGCCGCAGAGCACGCCGACCGCCATCGCCGCGATCGTGGTGGCCGCGGTCCTGGTGCTCGTCGGGGTCGTGGCCGTCGTGCGCCGGCGTCGAGCGACCCCGCCGACCCTCGCGCCTCAGAGCACCAGCCGGTAGCCCATGCCCGCCTCGGTCAGCAGGTGCACGGGCGAGGAGGGCTCGCTCTCGAGCTTCTTGCGCAACTGCGACATGTACAGGCGCAAATAGCCGGAGTCGGACACCTGCGCGCTGCCCCAGATCTCCTTCAGCAGATCCTGCCGGGTGACCAGCGCCCCCGGGTGCCGTGCCAGGTGCTCCAGCATGCGCCACTCGGTCGGCGTCAGGTGCACGCGGGTACCGGAGCGGGTGACCGTCTTGGTCGCCAGATCCACCACCACGTCGCCGAAGGCCACGACCGACTCGCCGTTGGCGGCCACCGCGCGGCGGGAGAGCGCCCGCAGTCGCGCCAGCAGCTCGTCCACCTGGAACGGCTTGGTGACGAAGTCGTCGGCCCCGGCGTCGAGCGCCTCGACCTTGTCGGCGGAACCCGTGCGACCGGAGACGACGATGATCGGCACGGTCGTCCACCCCCGCAGCGCCTGGATCACCTCGATGCCGTCGAGCCGCGGCATCCCGAGGTCGAGCATAATGAGGTCGGGGTGCGACTGCGCCGCGGCGGCGATCGCGGCGGCGCCGTCCGCGGCGACGACCACCTCGTAGCCGTGCGCGGCGAGCGTGATGCGCAGCGCCCGCACCATCTGGGGGTCGTCGTCGGCGATGAGGAGCTTCACTCCGTGTCCTCCGTGTCGGCAGGCCCTGCGGCGAGCGGCAGGGAGATGACCATCGTGAGTCCGCCACCCGGCGTGTCCTCGGGTGTCAGGGTACCGCCCATGCCCTCGGTGAACCCGCGCGACAGCGCGAGCCCGAGGCCGAGGCCGGTCGTGTTGTCGGTGTCGCCGAAGCGCTGGAACGGCTGGAAGATGCGGTCGCGGCGCTCGGGCGCCACACCCGCGCCCCGGTCGACGATGCGGATCTCCGCGCGCTCACCCAGACGGCTGGTGGTGACCAGCACCCGGCTGCCCTCGGGGGCGTGACGGTGGGCGTTCGCGATCACGTTCACCAGCACGCGCTGCAGCAGCACCGGGTCGGCGAACAGCGCGGGCAGGGCGGGGTCGAGCGCGAGGTCGACCTCGGACGGCCCGAGACCGAGCTCGTCGACCGCC
Organism: Microbacterium sp. PF5; assembly: GCF_004794315.1. NCBI lineage: Bacteria > Bacillati > Actinomycetota > Actinomycetes > Micrococcales > Microbacteriaceae > Microbacterium > Microbacterium sp. PF5. The sequence continues at coordinate 46,978 of NZ_SSDQ01000133.1, forward strand.
GCGAGCACGGGACCGGCCGCGTCCACGCGCGAGGCCGAGACCGCGAGCACGCCCGCCTCCACCCGGCTCACGTCGAGCAGGTCGGTCACCAGGGTCGACAGGGTCGCGAGGCTCTCGTCGGCGGTGGCGAGGAGCTCCGCGCGGTCGGTCGCCGACAGGCCCTGCGCGGCCCGGAGACCGCCGATCGCCGCGACCGCCGACGCCAGGGGCCGGCGCAGGTCGTGGCTCACCGCCGAGAGCAGGGCGCTGCGCACCTGGTCGGTCTCGGCCAGCGCCTCCGCCTCGCGCGCGGTCGCCCGCAGGTCGGTGTGCTCGATCGCCGCGGCGAGCTGCGCCACGATCGCGTCGAGCAGCCGGCGCTCCGGCCCCGCGAGGGGCTCGCCGTTCAGCTCCAGCAGGGCGCGGGGCCCGCCGCCGGCCGCACCCACGGGGATGGTCGTGGCGCGGCCGTCCGGCACCGGCTCGCCGTCGCTCGCGAGCACCTGCCCGTCGGGCGTGAGCAGCCGGACGCCGCTGAGCCCGAAGGCCTCCCGTGTGCGGCTCACGAGCGCCAGCACGGCGTTGTCGCCGCGGAGCACGTTGCCCGCGACCGCCGCCAGCAGCTCCGCCTCGGCCGTCGCGCGCTGCGCCGTCCTCGCCCGGCGGGCGGCCTGATCCACGATGATGCTCACCAGGATCGCGATGACCACGTAGAGCGAGAGCGCGAGGGCGTGCAGCGGATGCGCGATCGTGATCGTGAACAGCGGCGCCACGAAGAGGAAGTCAAGCGTGATGCCCGACAGCACGGCGGCGAACACCGCGGGCCGGATGCCGCCGATCAGCGCCACCACGACCACGAGCAGCTGATACGCGAGCACCTCGGCGGTGATCGACTCCGGGCTGCGGAAGGTGAACATGAGCCACGACAGCAGGGGGCCGAACACGAGCGCGACGCCGAAACCGAGCGCCTGGCGCCGCCACCCCAGCGCCCCGCCGGTGATGCGGGGCAGCGCGAGTCGCCCGCCCGCGGCCGCGTGGGTCACGATGTGCACGTCGATGTCGCCCGACCGCCGGATCACCTCGGAGCCGATGCCCGGTCCGGTCAGCGCGGCCGTCAGGCGGCCGCGGCGGCTCACGCCGATCACGAGCTGCGTGGCGTCTGCACCCTGCGCGAACTCCACGAGCGTGCCGGGGATGTCGTCGCCGACCACCTGGTGGTACGTGCCGCCGAGGGACTCCACGAGCGCGCGCTGTGCAGCCAGGGCGCCCGGGGTCTCGCCGCGCAGGCCGTCCTGGGCGGTCACGTGCACCGCGAGCAGCTCGCCCCCGGCCGACCGTGCGGCGATGCGGGCTCCGCGGCGCAGCAGCGTCTCGCCCTCCGGGCCCCCCGTCAGCGCGACGACCACCCGCTCGCGCGCCTGCCAGGAGCCCTCGATGCCCTGCTCGGCGCGGTAGCTGCGCAGCGCGCTGTCGACCTCGTCGGCGAGCCACAGCAGTGCGAGTTCGCGCAGCGCGGTGAGGTTGCCCAGACGGAAGTAGTTCGACAGTGCCGCATCGATCCGCTCCGCGGGATACACCAGGCCCGCCGACAGCCGGTCGCGCAGGGTCTGCGGGGCGAGGTCGACCACCTCGACCTCGTCGGCTGCACGCACCACGGCATCCGGGATGGTCTCCTGCTGCGCGATGCCGGTGATCTTCTCCACCACGGCGTTCAGCGATTCGATGTGCTGCACGTTGACGGTGGTCACCACGTCGATGCCCGCCCGCAGCAGCTCCTCCACGTCCTGCCAGCGCTTCGGGTGGCGCGAGCCGGGGATGTTCGTGTGCGCGAGCTCGTCGACCAGGGCGATCTCCGGTGCGCGGTCGAGCACGGCGTCCAGGTCGAGCTCGGTCAGCACCACCCCGCGGTGCTCGTCCACGCGTCGCGGAACCTCGGGGAGCCCGGCGGTGAGGGCCGCGGTGGCCGCCCGGCCGTGGGTCTCCACGACCGCGATCACCACGTCGCGGCCCTCGTCGAACAGGCGCCGCCCCTCCGCGAGCATCTCGAACGTCTTGCCCACCCCGGGGGCGGCGCCCAGGAGCACGCGCAGGCGCCCCCGGCGCTGGTGCTCCGGCGGGCGATCCGTGCGCGCTGCGCTCATTCACCCTCCCGGTCGTCCAGTGCGAGGTTGAGTTCGGCGACGTTGATCCGCTCCTCGCCGAGGAACCCCAGGTCCCGCCCTTGAATCCTAGACTCCACGAGCGCACGCACCTCGTCCTCGGGCAGGTCGCGCGCGGCGGCCACCCGCGGCACCTGCAGCAGGGCATAGGCGACGCTGATGTGCGGGTCGAGACCGGAGCCGGAGGCGGTCACGGCGTCGGCGGGCACCAGGGACGGGTCGACACCCTCGCGCTCCGCGACCTCGGCCGTGCGCTCGGCGATCGTCGCGACCAGGTCGGGGTTCTCCGGTCCGAGGTTGCTGCCGCCCGAGGCGGTGCCGTCGTAGCCGTCGCCCGCCGCGGACGGGCGCGACTGGAAGTACTGCGGCAGGGCCTCGCCGCCGGCGTCGGTGAAGGACTGTCCGATCAGGGCGCTGCCGCGGTCGTCGGGCAGCATCGAGCCGTTCGCCTGCGCGGGGAGCAGCAGCTGGCCGATGCCGGTGACGAGCAGGGTGTAGCCGAGGCCGAGGACGAGGGTGAGCACGAGCATCGCGCGGACGGCGACCCCGGCGGTGCGCATCGTGGTGCGGGTGGTGGAGGACATGGTGTGCCTTTCGCGCGGGGGTCAGAAGCCGGGGAGGAGGCTCACGACGAGGTCGATGAGCTTGATGCCGAGGAACGGGGCGATCACGCCGCCGAGGCCGTAGACGAGCAGGTTGCGCTGCAGGATCTGCGAGGCGCTCGCGGGGCGGTATGCCACCCCGCGCAGGGCGAGCGGGATGAGGAAGACGATCACGATCGCGTTGAAGATGATCGCGCTCGTGACCGCAGACGCGGGCGAGTGCAGCTGCATGATGTTGAGCGCCGCGAGCCCCGGGAACACTCCCATGAACATCGCCGGGATGATCGCGAAGTACTTGGCGATGTCGTTCGCGAGCGAGAACGTGGTCAGCGCGCCGCGCGTGATGAGGAGCTGCTTGCCGATGCGCACGATGTCGATGAGCTTGGTCGGGTCGGAGTCCAGGTCGACCATGTTCCCCGCCTCCTTCGCCGCCGACGTGCCCGTGTTCATCGCCACGCCCACGTCGGCCTGTGCCAGCGCGGGGGCGTCGTTGGTGCCGTCGCCGGTCATCGCGACCAGCCGCCCGCCCTGCTGCTCGCGGCGGATGAGATCGAGCTTGTCCTCGGGGGTGGCCTCGGCGAGGAAGTCGTCGACCCCGGCCTCCGCGGCGATGGCCTGCGCGGTGAGCGGGTTGTCTCCGGTGATCATGACCGTGCGGATGCCCATGCTGCGCAGCTCGTCGAAGCGCTCGCGCAGGCCGTCCTTCACGATGTCCTTGAGGTGCACGACGCCCAGCACACGCCCGTCCTCGCCGGTGGCGCGCACCGCCACGACCAGGGGTGTGCCGCCGCTGCTCGCGACACCGTCGGTGAGGGAGGTCAGCTCGGCGTCGGTCCCGCGGCTCAGCCAGGCCGACACCGCGGAGCCGGCCCCCTTGCGGATCTCGGTGCCGTCGGCGAGGTCGAGTCCGCTCATGCGGGTCTGCGCGGTGAACGGCACGACCACGGCGTCCTCCGGCGCCTCCACCCGGAGGCCGCGCGCGGTGGCCAGTTCGACGATCGAGGCGCCCTCGGGCGTGGGGTCGGCCAGGGACGACAGGGCGGCGACCCGCAGCAGCTCCTCCGCGTCGACGCCCGTCAGCGGCAGCACCTCGTGCGCGCGCCGGTTGCCGTACGTGATCGTGCCCGTCTTGTCGAGCAGCAGCGTGGTCACGTCTCCCGCGGCCTCGACCGCGCGGCCCGACATCGCCAGCACGTTGCGCTGCACGAGGCGGTCCATCCCGGCGATGCCGATGGCCGACAGCAGCGCGCCGATCGTGGTCGGGATGAGGCAGACGAGCAGAGCGATCAGCACCGGGATGCTCACCGGGGAGGCGGCGTAGGAGGCGATCGGGTTCAGCGCCAGCACCACCACGACGAATACGATCGACAGGCTCGCGAGCAGGATGTTCAACGCGATCTCGTTCGGGGTGCGCTGACGGCTCGCGCCCTCGACCAGCGCGATCATGCGGTCGACGAAGGTCTCGCCGGGCTTCGACGTGATGCGCACCACGATGCGGTCGGACAGCACCCGGGTGCCGCCCGTGACGGCGCTGCGGTCGCCGCCGGACTCGCGGATGACCGGGGCGCTCTCGCCCGTGATCGCCGACTCGTCGACGGTCGCGATCCCCGCCACGATGTCGCCGTCGCCCGGGATCAGCTCGCCCGCGGTCACGATCACGACGTCGTCGCGCTGCAGCTCCGCCGACGACACCTCCACGGTCTCGGCGCGCTCGGCCGCAGGATCCGCCGCGGGATCGTGGCGCACCACGCGGCGGGCCATCGTGCTGGTGCGGGTCTTGCGCAGGCTCGCGGCCTGCGCCTTGCCCCGGCCCTCCGCGACCGACTCGGCCACGTTCGCGAACAGCACCGTGAGCCACAGCCACACCGCGATGCCCCACGTGAACGCGAGGGGAACGGGCGAGCCACCGGAGTCGGCCGGTCCGCCCAGGAAGGGCTCCGCGATCGCGAGCACGGTCGTGAAGGCCGCACCCACCCAGACGAGCAGCATCACGGGGTTGCGCACGAGCGTGGCGGGGTTGAGCTTGCGGACGGCGCCGGGCAGCGCCTGCACGAGCTGCGACCAGCCGAACGACCGCGGTGTCGCAGCGGGGGCGGGGGCCGTGGCGCTCTCGGGCGCGGACGGCGTGGTGAGGAGGGTCATGTCAGAGTCCTTCGGCGAGCGGTCCCAGTGCGAGCACGGGGAAGTAGGTGAGGGCGGTGACCACGACGGTCACCGTGAGGAGCAGGCCGACGAACTGCGGCCGGTGGGTGGGCAGGGTCCCGGTCGTGGCGGGGATGCGCTCCTGCGCCGCGAACGACCCGGCGAGCGCGAGCACCAGCACGATCGGCAGGAAGCGGCCGAGCAGCATCGCCACGCCCAGGGCCGTGTTGAACCACGGGGTGTTCGCGGTGAGCCCGGCGAAGGCGGAGCCGTTGTTGTTCGCGGCCGAGGTGAAGGCGTACAGCACCTCGCTCATGCCGTGCACGCCCGGGTTGAGGATGCTCGTGGACTCCACGTCGTCCCGGATGCCGGGGATCGCGAAGCTCAGGGCCGTGCCGCCGAGGACGAGCGCCGGGACCACGAGGATGTACAGGCTCGCGAGCGTCATCTCCCGCGGGCCGATGCGCTTGCCGAGCCACTCCGGCGTGCGGCCGACGAGCAGCCCGCCCACGAAGACGGCCACGATCGCGAGCACCAGCATGCCGTACAGCCCCGAGCCCACCCCGCCGGGGGCGACCTCGCCGAGCATCATGTTCAGCATCGGCATCATGCCGCCGAGCGCCGTGTACGAGTCGTGCATCGAGTTGACGGCGCCCGTCGAGGTGAGCGTGCTGGCACTGCCGAACAGCGTCGAACCGAGGATCCCGAAGCGCTGCTCCTTGCCCTCCATCGCGGCTCCCGCGAGCTCGGGTGCGGCGCCCCGGCCGGCGAGCTCCAGTGCCGAGAGGGCGACCGTCGAGGCGAGGAAGATCGTGCCCATCACGGCGACGATCGCGTAGCCCTGGCGGTGGTCGCCCACCAGGCGGCCGTAGGTGCGCGGCAGCGCGAACGGGATCACCAGGATCAGCAGCACCTCGATCAGGTTCGTCCACCCGGTGGGGTTCTCGAACGGGTGGGCGGAGTTCGCGTTGAAGAAGCCGCCGCCGTTCGTGCCGAGCAGCTTGATGGCCTCCTGCGACGCGACGGGTCCGCCGGGGATCGTCTGCGCGCCCCCGGACACCGTGGTCACGTCGGTGAAGCCCGCGAAGTTCTGGATCACGCCGCCGACCAGCAGGGCGACCGCGCCGATCAGGGCGAGCGGCAGCAGCAGCCGCCCGAGCCCGCGGGTCAGGTCGACCCAGAAGTTGCCGATCGTCGCGGAGCCGCGGCGGGACAGACCCCGCACCAGCGCGATCGCGACCGTGAGGCCGACCGCCGCCGACACGAAGTTCTGTACCGTGAGGCCGGCCAGCTGCACGGTGTAGCCCATGGTCTGCTCGGGCGAGTACGACTGCCAGTTCGTGTTCGCGACGAACGACGCGGCCGTGTTGAACGCGAGGCCCTCGGGCACGGCGGGGAGCCCGAGCGACTCCGGCAGGAACGCCTGCAGCCGCTGCAGCGCGTAGACGAGCACGAGGCCCACGAGCGAGAACAGCAGCACGCTCCGGGCGTACGCGCGCCAGGTCTGCTCCGAGCGCGGGTCGACCCCGATCACGCGGTACAGTCCGCGCTCCACCCGCAGGTCCTTCGCGGAGGTGTAGACGTGGGCGATGTAGTCGCCGAGGGGGCGGTAGAGCAGCACGAGCACGACCACGACGGCCGCGACCTGGAGCACCCCGAACAGGATCGTCGCGTCCATCAGAACCGCTCCGGGGCGACCAGGGCGACGACGAGGTACACGATCGCGGCGACGGCCAGCACCGCGGCGATGATCTCGAACACGATCATGCGCGGTCCACCGCCTTCGCGACGAGGGACACGAGGGCGAACAGCGCGAGGGTCAGCGCGAGGTAGATGATGTCGAGCACGACCCCGATCCAACTCCCGGGCGTCGCCGCCTCCGTCGATCCTCACGGTTCCCCTACGCCACGTCCGGCGATGCATGCGGCTTTCTCACGGTCGGCCCTATGCTCGCGAGGTGGGGACGCGCGGACACCGGATCAGGCCAGGGGCCGTGCTGGTGCTCGCCCTCGTCGCGGTCGCGGCGGTCTGCGTCGTCACCGGGTTCCTGCCGAGCGACGACGCCGAGGCGCTCGGGCTGCGGACCGCTCCGGTGCTGGGCTTCGTCGTTGCGATCACGATCGTCGCGGAGCTCGCGCGGGATGCGGCGGTGTTCGACGTGGTCTCGCAGCGGCTCGCCCGGTGGGGTCGGGGCAGGGTGGCGCTGCTGTGGCTGCTGGTGATCGCGCTCGCCGTGGTGAGCACGGTCTTCCTGTCGCTCGACACGACGGCGGTGATCGTCACGCCCGTGGTGGTGGTGCTCGCGCAGAGCATCGGTGTCCCGCCGATCCCGTTCGCGCTGGCGACCGTCTGGCTCGCGAACACGGCCTCGCTGGCCCTCCCGGTGTCGAACCTCACGAACCTGCTCGCGGCGCGTCAGATCGGCGACGGGCCCGCCGCGTTCGTCGCGCTGAGCTGGGCGCCGACCCTCGTCGGCATCCTCGTCCCCGTGCTGCTGCTCACCCTCGTGCACCGGCGCACCGTGTTCTCGCGCTACCGCACGCCCCCGCCCCGGCGCCCCGCCGATCCGGTGCTGTTCTGGACCGCGACGGGCGTGCTCGTGGTGCTCATGCCCGCGCTCGCCCTGAGCCACGACGTGTGGATCCCGGCGACGGTCGCCGCGGTCGCGCTCGTGGCGGTGTTCGCGGTGCGGCGGCGCAGGGCTCTGCGGTGGGGGCTGGTGCCGTGGCAGGCGGTCGCGCTGGCCGCCGCGCTGTTCGTGCTGGTGGAGACGCTGCACGCGCGGGGAGCGCTCGACGTGCTCACCGCGCCGATCGCGGGCGACGGGTTCGGTGACCTCCTGCGGCTCGCGGCGCTCGGTGCCGTGAGCGCCAACGCCATCAACAACCTCCCCGCCTACCTCGTGCTCGAGCCCGCGGCGAGCGACCCCGTCGCGCTCATGGCGCTGCTGATCGGCGTGAACCTCGGCCCGCTGATCACGCCGTGGGCCTCGCTCGCGACGCTGCTGTGGCACCACCGCATCACCGCGCTCGGCGTGGAGATCCGCTGGAGCCGCTTCATGCTGTGGGGGACGGTGGCGGCGGTGCCCACGGTGATCGCCGCGGTCGCCGTGCTGGCCCTCGTCGCCGGCTAGTGCCGGGGGTCAGCTCCCTACCGGCCACTCCTCGGCGAGCAGACCGTAGTTCATGCCGTCGAGCCACTCGCCCGAGCGGTGCAGGGCGGTCTTGCGGCTGTGCTCCTCCCGGCGCATGCCGAGCCGCTCCATGAGCCGCCAGGAGGGCTCGTTGTCGGCGAAGCAGCCGGCGTGCACGCGGCGCAGGCCGAGCGGGCCGAAGCACACCTCGATCGCCGCCCGCACCGCCTCGGTCGCATAGCCGCGGCCTGTGGAGGCGGGGTCGAGCACCCAGCCGAGCTCGGCCTCCACGCCCTTCGCGCGCTCGGCGACCTCGAGCTGCGCCCAGGCGTCCTCGATGCGGATCATGAGGTCGCCGATGGGGGTGGGGGCGTCACCCTCGTGCTCGGGCAGGCGCTCGATCAGGTACAGCGACGCCAGTCGGGCGGGCTCGAGGTGGCGCTCGCGGAACGCCTCGATCGTGTCGGGCGCGAGGCCCAGCCAGCGGTTCACCTCGGGCAGGCGTCGCCACCCCCACATCGCGTCGAGATCGTCGGGTGTGCACGGACGCAGCTGCAGCCGGGGGGTGCGGACGGGCCAGGGAACGCCTTCGGTCATGCCCTCAGCCTAGGGTGGGCTCCGCGCCGCGCGACCCCGGACTGCCGGGTGCGTACGGCGAGGGCCGCGCAGGCGATCACGGCCAGTCCTCCCGCGACCGTGGGCCAGCCGATCTGCTCGTGCAGCAGCAGCCCCGCCCACGCGATACCCATCACCGGCTGCACGAGCTGGATCTGGCTCACCTGCGCCATCGGCCCGATCGCGAGTCCGCGGTACCAGGCGAAGAAGCCGAGGAACATGCTGACCGCGGCGAGATAGGCGAACGCGAGCCACTGCACGGGTGTCGCGGCGGGCGGCTGCGCGACCGCGGCGACGACAGCGAGCGCGGCCATCAGGGGAGCGGCGAGCACGAGCGCCCAGGAGATCGTCTGCCACGACCCGAGCTCGCGCGCGAGCAGGCCGCCCTCCGCGTAGCCGACGGCCGCGGCGAGCACGGCCCCGAAGAGCAGCAGGTCGGCGACGTGGAGGGTGCCGAGTCCCCCGCCCTGTGCCACGGCGAACACGACGGCACACGCGGCGCCGGCGGCCGCGAAGACCCAGAACGACCGCGCCGGCCTCTGTCCCGTGCGCACCACGACGGCGACGGCGGTGGCGGCGGGGAGCAGGCCGATCACGACCGCGGCGTGACTTCCGGGCGTCGTGGTGAGGGCGAAGGAGGTGAGGATCGGGAAGCCGACGACCACGCCGCCTGCGACGACCGCGAGGCGTGCCCACTGTCGGGCCGTGGGTGTGCGGGACCGCGCGAGAGTGAGCACGCCCGCGGCGAGGACGGCCGCGACCACGGCGCGCGCCGACCCGATGAACAGGGGGGAGAGTCCGGCGACCGCGACGCGGGTGAAGGGCAGCGTGAAGGAGAAGGCGATCACGCCCAGGAGCCCCCAGGCGGCACCTGCGTATCCGGATAGCACTGTCGGACGAAGGACAGTAGCGCTACTCTGTTCTTTCATGGGTCAGGATAGCACCGAGCGCATCGTCCGCGGACTGCGTGCCTGGGTGGCGTCGGCCGCACCCGGTGCCCGGCTCCCGTCCAGTCGCGCGCTCGTCGCCGAGTACGGGGCGAGCCCGGTCACGGTGCAGCGCGCCGTGCAGCAGCTCGCGCGCAGCGGTCTGATCGACACGCGGCCGGGGGTCGGCACGTTCGTCCGGGCCGCGCGGCCGGCCAGAGCGCTGGACCACAGCTGGCAGACCGCCGCGCTCGGCCCCGCCCCCATGCGCTCCTCTGGCCTCTCCGCGACGCAGCGCACCGCCGCCCCGGACGTCATCGGCCTGCACTCGGGCTATCCCTCGCCCGAGCTGCTGCCGGAGCGCCTGGTCCGGCAAGCGCTCGTCCGGGCGTCGCGCACCCCCGCCGCGGTGACGCGCTCCCCGGCCGCCGGTCTCCCCGAGCTCCAGGCATGGTTCGCCGCGGAGCTGGCGGCGACCGTCCCCTCCGGCATCGCGGCGCCGTCGCCCAGGGACGCGCTGGTCGTGGCCGGCAGCCAGAGCGGTCTCAGCTCGATCTTCCGGGCCGTCGTGGGGACCGGGCGGCCGCTGCTCATCGAGTCGCCCACGTATTGGGGTGCGCTGCTCGCGGCGGAGCAGGCGGGGGTCGCACTGGTGCCGATCTCTTCCGGACCCGCCGGCCCCGACCCGGACGAGGTGGAGCGGGCGTTCGCGCGGACGGGAGCGCGGGCGTTCTACGCCCAGCCGACGTTCGCGAATCCGAGCGGCGCACGCTGGTCCGTGGCGACGGGGGAGGCGGTGCTCGAGATCGTGCGGCGGCACGGGGCGTTCCTCATCGAGGACGACTGGGCGCACGACCTCGGCATCGACGCCGACGCGCATCCCCTCGCCGCGGCCGACGACGACGGACACGTGGTGTACGTGCGCTCGCTCACCAAGAGCGTCTCGCCCGCGCTGCGCGTGGCGGCGGTGATCGCCCGCGGCCCGGCGCGCGAGCGGATCCTCGTGGACCGGGCTGCCGAGGGCATGTACGTGAGCGGGCTGCTGCAGGCCGCGGCGCTCGACGTGGTGACGCAGCCGGCCTGGCGCACGCACCTGCGCGGATTCCGCGAACAGCTGCGCACGCGCCGTGACCTGCTGGTGTCGAGCCTCGCAGCGCACGCGCCCGGGGTGACGGTGGAGAACGTGCCGGCGGGCGGCCTGAACCTGTGGGCGCGGCTGCCGGAGGGGACGGACGTCGGCCGGGTCGTGCGGGAGTGCGAGCTCCGCGGGCTGCTCATCGCCCCGGGCGGAGAGTGGTTCCCGGCGGAGCCCGCTGGCGCGTACGTGCGACTCACCTACGCGAACGCCGATCCCTCCCGGTACGCCGAGGCCGCGGGCATCCTCGGCGCCGTCGTCGACCGGTCCTGATTCCTCACTTCCGCGGCCAGAGCTTCTTTCGCAGCGCGGGGAACAGCAGGGCGACCGCGACGAGCAGGGAGATCGCGACGTTGAGCAGGAAGATCGGATTCTCCCCGGAGAGGAACTCGTAGACCACCGCGTTCCCGGCGGCGCTGATCACGGCGAGAGCCAGCACGAGATACATCGTTCTTCTCCCCTGGGTAGTGCGCGCGCTCATCTCACCCTCCAGACTACCTCATATGACGACAGTATGATCCGAAATGACTGCCATGGAGCATGGCAGGTGCGGCCTCGACCCGGCGGTCTCGGCTGAGCCGGCGCGCGCGGAACCCGCCGGACTCAGTCCGTCGAGGGGGGACCGGCGGGGCGGTGGGCGCGTCGGCCCGACACCACGACCGGGCGGCCGGCGCGCTCCTGGCCGGGCAGCGGGCGGGAGCGGCGACCGTAGATGAGCTCGGACGAGTCGAGCAGCCACGGCACCAGGGTGATCGAGACGCCGTGCACCAGCATGAGCTGGTTCGCGAGTCGACGTGCCCGCCGGTTGTGCAGGAACGACTCCCACCAGTGGCCCACGATGTACTGCGGCAGATACACGGTCACGACCGAGGAGCCGTGCTTCTCGCGGTACTGGCGGATGAACTGCGTCACCGGCTGCGCGAACGAGCGGTACGGCGACTCGACGATCACGAGGGGCACCGGCACGAGGTGCTCCGCCCACTCGCGCTGGAGCGTCGCCGCGTCGTCTGCCGACACGGCCACGTGCACCGCGAGCGTCTTGTCGTGCTTGGCGGCGATCGCGTAGTCGATGGCCTTCATGACCGGCTTCTGCAGGTGGTTCACGAGCACGATCGCCACGTCGCCCGACGCCCCGAAGCGGGTGGTGTCGTCGATCGCGATCTCGTGCTCCACGTCGCGGTAGTACCGCTTCACGCCGATCATGAGGAACGCGAGCACCGGGATCGCGAAGAACACCAGGTAGGCGCCGTGCGTGAACTTGGTGATGGTCACGATGACCAGCACCAGCACCGTGAGGGTCGCCCCGGCCGAGTTGATCAGCAGGCCCACCTTCGCCGAGCGGCGGTCGGTCGCCGCCGCGCCGTCTCGCGGTCCCGCAGCCGGTTCTCGCAGCACGCGCCGCCAGTGGCGCACCATGCCGATCTGCCCGAGCGAGAACGACACGAACACCCCGATGATGTACAGCTGGATCAGTGTCGTCAGCCGGGCCTGGAACACCACCAGCACCGCGATCGCCGCGATGCCGAGCAGGATCATGCCGTTCGAGAACACCAGGCGGTCGCCGCGGGTGTTGAGCGACTTGGGGGCGTAGCCGTCGCGCGCGAGCACCGCGCCCAGCAGCGGGAAGCCGTTGAAGGCCGTGTTCGCCGCGAGCAGCAGCACGCACGCGGTCGCGGCCTGCACGATGAAGAAGGGGATGCTGCCGCCGCCGAACGTCGCGGCCGCGATCTGCGCCATCAGGCTCGGCTGCGGCGTGGTGCAGTCGAAGCCGATCAGGTCGCACGGGTTCTCGGCGTAGTGCACGCCCGTGATGAGCGCGAGGGCGGTGAGGCCGGAGAACAGGCAGATCGCGATGGTGCCCATGAGCACGAGCGTGGACTGGGCGTTGCGTACCTTCGGCGCCCGGAACGCGGGCACGCCGTTCGACACGGCCTCGACACCGGTGAGCGCGGAGCATCCGCTCGAGAACGCGCGCAGGATGAGGAGGATGACGGCCGCCTGGCTCAGGCTCTCCGCCTGCACGCTGAAGTCCGCGCTGGACGCGACGGGGGCGTCGCCGAAGACCGTGCGGATCAGGCCCGTGACGATCATGATGCCGACCGAGCCGATGAACACGTACGTCGGGATCGCGAACACCAGCGACGCCTCGCGCACGCCGCGCAGGTTCACGATGATGATGAGGATCACGAAGCCCACCGCGAGTTCGACGCGGAAGGGGTCGAGCCCCGGCACGGCCGAGATGATGTTGTCCACGCCCGAGGCGACCGACACCGCGACGGTCAGCACGTAGTCGACCAGGAGTGCCGCCGCCACGATCACGCCGGGGATCTCGCCGAGGTTCTTCGACGCGACCTCGTAGTCGCCGCCGCCCGAGGGGTAGGCCTTGATGAGCTGACGGTAGCTGAGCACCACCACGAGCAGCAGCACCACGACGGCGATCGCGACGAGCGGCGTGAACGACAGGAACGTGAGCCCGCCGATCAGCAGGATCATCACGAGCTCCTGCGGCGCATAGGCCACCGAGCTCAGTGCGTCGGAGGCGAAGATCGGCAGCGCCATGCGCTTGGGGAGCAGCTGCTCGTCGACCTGCTCGCTCGTCAGCGGGTCGCCGATGAGGATGCGCTTCGCTCGCGGCGGCGCGTCCACGCCGAGTCGGGTTTCTTCTGACACGTCCGGCGACACTACGCCCGCGCGCGGCGCCCTCACAAGATCCTTACGGAATCCCTACGGTCGCATTCCGCACCCTGACGGAATCCTTACGGGCACCGCGTAGCCTTGTTCTCCATGGGGGAGCAGGTCGTTCTGGGTGTCATCGCGATCGCGATCGGAATGGCCGTCGGCATCGTGCTGTTCGTGCCGTTCGTCGCGATCAGCTACCGCCGCCGCGGGAGGCTCAGCTTCGGGCGGACGATGCTGTGGCTCGCCGCCCTGATCTACTTCTGGGCGATCTGGACGTACACGCTGCTGCCTCTGCCCGACCCCGACGCGATCCGCTGCGTCGGCGCGATCATCGACCCGATGTCGGTCGTGCACGATCTGCAGCGCGCGTTCGCGTCTCCCCAGCCGTTGCGTCACCCGGCGTTCCTGCAGCTCGCCTTCAACGTGCTGCTGTTCCTCCCGCTCGGGGCGTTCGTGCGGGTGCTGGCCGGCCGCGGGGTCGTGGTCGCCCTGCTCGCCGGTCTCGGGCTCTCGCTGCTGGTCGAGACCACGCAGCTGACCGGCGTGTGGGGACTGTACCCGTGCGCGTACCGGTTCTTCGACGTCGGCGACCTGATGACCAACACGATCGGCGCGGTCGTGGGCTGCACGCTCGCACTCGTCGTGCCGCGCGCCCTGCGCGGCTCGCGCGCCGCCGCGGATGCGGATCAGCCGCGCCCGGTCACGCGCGGACGCCGGGCCCTGGCGATGCTGTGCGACGGTCTGGCGTACTTCTTCGTGAGCGCTGTCGTCGCCGTGACCGTGCAGCTCTGGCTCGCGTACGTCGTGGACGACCGGGCGGCGGTGCTCGACGGCGCTGCGTCGGAGCTGGTGAGCACGGTGGCCGCCTCGGGCCTGTGGCTCGTTCTGATCCTCGTCACCGGTCGCTCGGTCGGCGATGTCGCGGTGCAGCTGCGCTACACCGGCTCGCGCCTGCCGATGATGCTCGCGCGCCTGCTGCGGTGGGCGGGCGGCATCGGCGGCATCGGCGCGCTCGCCCTGCTCGGCTTCCCGTTCGACCTGATCTCTTCGGTGCTCTACCCGGTGGCGGTCGTGCTGCTGTTCACCACGCGTCGCGGCCGCGGGCTCCCCGGGCTCCTCTCCGGGCAGGACGTGGAGGACGCGCGGGAGCGGGAGGCGTCGGCGCCCGTCGCGTCGGCCTGACCGGTCGCCCTGCCCGGCTGATCGTCCGTGCCAGGGAGGCCGGGCTCGGTCGGGACGCGCCGGATGCTCCCGCGTGACCGTGATAATCCACAGCGCTTTCCGATCACGGATCGATAACGTCGATCCCATGAGCGTGATCCCGGTCGACGAAGCCATGATCAGCGAGGCCAAGGAGCTGCGCGATCAGCTGCAGCGCTTCCTGCGCGAGTACGAGTTCGGCATGCGGGAGGTGGAGACGAAGATCTCGATCCTGCGCGACGAGTTCACGCACGACCACGCCTACAACCCGATCGAGCACGTGAAGAGCCGCCTGAAGTCGCCGGACAGCATCGTGGAGAAGCTCGCGCGCAAGGGGATCGACGAGCCCGACTTCGAGCGCATCCGCACCGAGATCACCGACATCGCCGGGGTGCGGGTCACGTGCAGTTTCGTCGCCGACGTGTACCGGCTGTTCGACCTGCTCACCGCGCAGGACGACGTGACCGTGCGCACCGTGAAGGACTACATCGCGCAGCCGAAGGCCAACGGCTACAAGAGCCTGCACGCGATCATCGAGGTGCCCGTGTTCCTGTCGACCGGCGCGCTCTCGGTGCCGGTGGAGGTGCAGTTCCGCACGATCGCGATGGACTTCTGGGCGAGCCTGGAGCACAAGATCTACTACAAGTTCTCCAACCAGGTGCCCTCGCACCTCGTGCAGAGCCTGACCGATGCGGCGGATGCGGCCGCCGAGCTCGACAGCCGCATGGAGCGCCTGCACCGCGAGGCGCACGGCGTCCCGCGCCGGCAGCTCGCCCCGCCGCCCCCGCCGGCTCCGCGCATCGTGGGCGTGTGACCCGGGCCACCCGTCGCGCCGTTCCGCGGGTCGTGGGAGCATGACGGCGATGACCTCCGCCGCCTCGCCCGCCCGCACGTCGCCCGCGACGGACGACCGTCCGCACACCGACCCGGCGCTCCTGCCCGACCTCGACGAGGGTCCGCGCTGCGAGTGTCCGCACACCGGGTCCGACACCCCTCACACCGCCGTCGACACCGGTCGCGACGCCCCGGTGCCGTGCGGCAGGGCGGCCGCGTGGCGGGTGACGACCGAGTGCGTCTGCGGTGGCGGCCACCCGCGCCGCGTGGAGCTGCTGTGCACGCGGTGCCTCAACAACCGCAGCAGCCAGCTCGGCCGCGAGCGCGTCACGGTGCGCGGGATCTGATCCGCGGCCACTGATCCGCGTCGCCGCTCCGGAGCCACCCAGCTCGGGTGTCGCCCCGCTACGCGCCCAGGAACTCGCGCGCGGCGGCCGACATGGCCGTGACCCCGACCTCGATCGTGGGGTGGATCTCGGGGGCGAAGAACGGAGAGTGGTTGGTGGGGATGTCCTGCTCCAGGCGGCCGGCGGCGAGGGCCTCGGCGAACCGTGCGGGATCCACGCCACCCCAGAACCAGAACACGAGCGGCACGCCCGCGTCCCGCGCGAACCAGGAGACGTCCTCGCTGCCGGTGAACATGCCGGGGTCGATCACGGCGGTCTCGCCGAGCGCACGCTGGAGTGCCGTCGTGACGCGCTCGGTCGCCTCCTCGTCGTTGATCGTGGCGGGCAGGGTGTGGTCGGTGCGGATCTCGGGCTCCCGCTCGGCGCCGGATGCGGTGGCTTCGGCGCGCACGATGCGCTCCACGCTCGCGAGCACCTTCTCGCGCACCTGGTCGTTCGGGTAGCGGAGGCTGAGCTCGAGCTTCGCCTCGGCCGGGATGATGTTGTTCTTGAGGCCGGCGTGGATCGATCCGACCGTGACCACGGCCACCCCCTGCGGGTCGATCTCGCGCGACACGATGGTCTGCAAGCGCATCACCGTGGCGGCCGCCATCACGACGGGGTCGATCGTGGCGTGCGGCCGGGAGCCGTGGCCGCCGCGGCCGTGGAGGGTGACGGTGAGGCCGTCCGACGCGGCCATCTGCGTGCCGCTGCGCACCCCGATCACGCCCGCGGGGAGCGGGGTCACGTGCTGGCCGAGCACCACGTCGGGCTTCGGGTACCGGGCGAGCAGGCCGTCGTCGAGCATGGCCCTGGCGCCGGCACCGTATTCCTCCGCGGGCTGGATGAGCACCACGAGCGTGCCCGACCAGTCCTCGCGCTCCGCCACGAGCTTCTCGACCGCGCCGATCATCGCGGTCACGTGCATGTCGTGGCCGCACGCGTGCATGACGGGCACGGTGGTGCCGGACGGGTCGACGCCCTTGGCGGTGCTCGCGTACGCGCGGCCGGTCTGCTCCTCCACGGGCAGGGCGTCCATGTCGGCGCGCACCCACACCACGGGGCCGTCGCCGTTGCGCAGCACGCCGACGACGCCGGTCACGCCGACGCCCTCCTCCACGTCGAGCCCGAGGTCACGCAGGTGCTGGGCGGCGATGCCCGCGGTGCGCGTCTCCTGGAACGAGAGCTCGGGGTGCTGATGGAGGTCGATGTAGAGCGCTTCGAGATCGATGGCCATGGGCCGAGCCTAGCCCGCGGTCAGGGCCGGGCGTAGGACTCGAGCTCCGGCCCGGGGTGGAGCACGCCGTTCACGATCGCGCGGATCGCGAAGGCGCTGGCGTCGGCCAGGTCGACCGCGTCGGGGTGCAGCAGCCACTGCAGCTGCAGGCCGTCCATCACGGCGAGGATCGCGGCCGACGCCGCCGCGATCGTGTCGGGCTCGGTCACGCCCTCCTGCACGCAGAGCTCGCCGAAGGCGGCGGCGACCTCGCGGCGGAGGGTGGTGTAGCGGTCCTCGAAGTAGGGGCGGGAGGGGTGGTCGTCGGTCACCGATTCCGCCGAGAGCACGGTGTACGCCTGCACGATGCCCGGGCGCTTCTCGTTCGTGAGGGCCGTGCGCACGAGGTGCAGGAACAGCTCGGGGCCGTCGGGGATGTGCTTCTGGGCGAGCCCGGCGACGTCGTCCTGGTCGCGGTAGGCCAGCACCTCGAGCAGCAGCTTCTGCTTCGAGCCGAAGTGGTGGAGCACCCCGGCGTGCGTGATGCCGACCTGCTCGGCGACATCGGCGAGGGTGCCGTTGGTCGAGCCCTTGTTGCCGAAGATCTCGATGGCCGCCTTGAGGATCTGCTCGCGCTTCTCCCGCGTCGCCGGGCGCACCCGCACGGCGTGATCGCTCTCCGACATGCGTCGTCCTCTCCTCAACCGGCCCCGCTTGCCAACCAACTTACTCCTCGGTAACCTCACCTCAGCTTACTTTCTCGACAGTAAGCAAACCGCCGCCGCACAACGACCGTGCCCAAGGAGAAGCAATGAAGCTCAGAACGTCTCTGATCGCCGCCACCGCGATCACCGCACTCGGGGTCTCGGCCCTCGCCGGATGCTCGTCCGGAGGGTCGGACGACGCCGCAGCCGGCGGCGCCGCCCTCACCATCGCCAAGCCGGACGGCGCCATCACCACCGAGTCGAACAACCCGTTCGTCGGCGACTCCGCCGCGTCGAAGTACGGCTACGCCAAGGTCGTGTTCGAGACCCTGGCCCTGGTGAACCAGACGGGAGACCGCGGAACCACGCCGTGGCTCGCCGAGAGCCTCGAGTGGAACGACGACTACACGCAGCTCACGGTCGTCCCCCGCGAGGGCGTCACCTGGAGCGACGGCGAGCCGTTCACGGCCGACGACATCGTCTTCTCCTTCGAGACCGCCTCGATCCCCGCGCTCGACACCGCCGGCCTCAAGTACGAGGGAGCCGAGGTCGACGGCGACACGGTCGTGCTGAGCTTCGGCGACTCCAAGTACGTCAACCAGGCGCGCGTGCTGCACGTGCCCATCGTCCCCAAGCACATCTGGGAGAAGTTCGACGACCCGGCCACCGACCCCGTCAAGGGCGACGACCTCGTCGGCACCGGCCCCTACGCGATGGCGAACTGGTCGACCGAGTCGGTCACGCTCGACGCCCGCGACGACTACTGGGCCGGCGACCTCGCCGTGCCCGAGCTGCACTACGTCTCCTACGGCGACAACACCGCCCTCACCACGGCTCTCGCCAATGGCGACGCCGACTGGGCCCAGGCGTTCATCCCGCAGATCGAGGAGCAGTTCCTCTCGGCCGACCCCGAGCACAACCAGTTCCTCGCCTCCCCGACCACCGGCTCCGCCACGCTGTTCATGAACCTGCAGCAGAAGCCGTTCGACGACCCGGCCTTCCGGCAGGCGCTCGCCTGGGTGATCGACCGCGACGCCTACGTCGACATCGCCCGCGAAGGCGCCAGTGAGCCCGTCTGGTCGGTCACCGGCCTGTCGTCGATCCTCGAGGACGAGATCCAGCCCGAGTTCCAGGGCGTGGACTACAAGGTCGACGCCGACAAGGCGCGCGACCTGCTCGAGACCGCCGGGTACACCTGGAAGGACGACGCCCTGATCGACCCGGACGGCACGCCCGTGTCGTTCACGCTCTCCGTCCCGTCCGGCTGGAGCGACTGGAACACCGCACAGGAGCTCATCGCCGAAGACGTGAAGGACGGCATCGGCGCCGAGGTCAAGATCGACATGCCCGACTGGGGCGGCTGGGCCGACCCCCGCGACAACGGCACCTTCTCCGCGATCATCCACTGGCTGGAGGACAGCGGCACCGCCTACGGCCTGTACACCTCGACCATGGACCCGCGGTGGATCTCCCCCGAGGGCAAGGCCGGCTTCAACTTCGGCCGCTTCGACGACCCCGCGGCGACGACGGCGCTGAACACGTACGCGAACGCTTCGTCCGACGAGGAGCGCACCGCCGCGATCGACACGCTGCAGACGATCTTCTCGGAGCAGGTGCCGGCCATCCCGCTGGGCGCCCACCCGCTGCTGGGCGAGTTCAACACGCGCAACTACGTCGGCTGGCCCTCGGAGACCGACACGTACGCGTCGGCCGACCCCACGCAGCCGAACATCGTGCAGATCCTCACGAAGCTGAAGCCCGCCGAGTAGACCCGTCGTCTCGCTCCGACCGCTCAGGGACCGGTTCGCCCTCGGCGACCGGTTCCTGAGCGAGAAGCGGAGCGACGAGACGACGGACGCCTCCCACGAAGGACACCCCATGCCAGACCCCCTGCTCACCGTGCGCGACTTCTCGGTCGTGTACGACGTCGATCCGCCCGTCGCGGCGGTGAAGGACGTGACCCTCGAACTCCAGCGCGGCGAGATCCTCGGGCTCGCCGGGGAGAGCGGCTGCGGCAAGACCACGCTCGCCTACGGCGTGCAGCGGCTGCTGCGTGCTCCCGCCGTCATCACCGGGGGCAGTGTGACCTTCCACGATGCCTCCGGAGCGGACATCGACATCAACGCGCTCGACGTCGACGCGATGCAGCGATTCCGCTGGGACAAGGTGTCGATGGTGTTCCAGGGCGCGATGAACGCCCTCAACCCGGTCGCCACGGTCGGCTCGCAACTGGAGGACGTGTTCGAGATCCACCGTCCCGACATGAATCGGCGTCAGCGCAGGGCCGAGGCGGAGGAACTGCTCGAGATCGTGAAGGTCGGCCGCCAGCGCCACCGGTCTTTCCCGCACGAGCTGTCGGGCGGCATGCGCCAGCGCGTGATGATCGCGATGGCGCTCGCCCTGCGTCCGCAGCTGATGGTGATGGACGAGCCCACCACGGCGCTCGACGTGCTGGTGCAGCGCGAGATCCTGAAGCAGATCTCGCAGCTGCGGCGCGAGTTCGGGTTCTCGGTCGTCTTCATCACCCACGACCTGCCGCTGCTGCTCGAGATCAGCGACCGCATCGCGATCATGCGCGAGGGCGAGATCGTCGAGCTCGACACGGCCGAGCGCATCTGGAACGCGCCGCAGCACGAGTACACGCGGCGGCTGCTGTCGTCGTTCCCCCGGCTGACCGGCGAGAGAGGGGTGCTGGTGCGATGACCACGCTCGAGTTCCGACACGTCACCAAGAGCTACACCGTGCGCGGCGCCGGCCAGATCAAGGCCCTCGACGACGTGAGCTTCACCCTCGAGTCCGGACGCACGATCGGACTCGTCGGGCAGTCCGGCAGCGGCAAGTCCACGATCGCGAAGATCCTCACCCAGCTCGAGACCCCCACCAGCGGGGAGGTGCTGCTCGACGGCACCCCGATCCCGCGGCGCGGCAGGGGGCTGCGGAGCTACCGTCAGCAGCTGCGCATGGTGTTCCAGGATCCGTTCGCCTCGCTCAACCCCTCCCACTCCATCCGCTACCACCTGGAGCGGCCCATCCGCCTCGACGACGTCGTGCCGAAGAAGGACACCGATGCCGAGGTGCGGCGCCTGCTCGCCCGCGTGCGGCTCGACGCCGACGCCGTGATCGACCGCCGCCCGCACGAACTGTCGGGCGGCCAGCGGCAGCGTGTGGCCATCGCCCGCGCCCTCGCCTCCCGCCCGTCGCTGCTCGTGGCGGACGAGCCCGTGTCGATGCTCGACGTGTCGATCCGTCTCGGCGTGCTGAGCCTGCTCGCCGAGCTGCAGCGTGACGAGGGACTCGGCGTGCTCTACATCACGCACGACCTGGCCACCGCCCGCCACTTCAGCGACGAGATCATGGTGCTCAACCAGGGCCGCGTGGTCGAGTACGGCACCGCCGACGACGTCATCCTGAACCCGCAGAACCCCTACACCCGCGAGCTGCGCGCCGCCTCTCCCGACCCGGAGAAGCACTTCGCCGCCACCACGAACGGAGGTGCGCGGTGAGTACCGCCTTCCCCCAGCTGGACGACAACGACCTCGTCGCGCGCGACGCCCTCGAGGTCGGCACCACCGCGACGGCGGTCGACCGTGGCCGGCGTCGCGTGCCGTGGCGCTTCTTCGCCGGGCGCGCGGGCTTCTACCTCTTCACCCTGTGGGCGGCGATCACGATCAACTTCTTCCTGCCCCGGCTCATGAAGGGCGACGCGGTGAGCTCGTACCTCGCGCGCAACCCCAACGTGAGCCCGGAGGCCGCCGACGCCCTGCGCATCCTGCTCGGCATCGACTCCGACAAATCGGTGTGGCAGCAGTACGTCGAGTACTGGGGCATGCTGCTGCGCGGCGACCTGGGCATCTCCACGCTGCACGGTCTGCGTCCGGTCGCCGAGGTGCTCGCCTCCGCCCTCCCGTGGACGCTCGGGCTGGTCGGCATCGCGACGATCATCTCGTTCGCGATCGGCACGGTCGCCGGGGCCATCGTGGGGTGGAAGCGGGGCAGCAAGCTCGACGCGATCATCCCGGTGACCACCTTCTTCAACACGATCCCGTATTTCTGGCTCGGGCTCATCGCGATCGCCGTCTTCTCGTCGACGCTCAAGTGGTTCCCGTCGTCGCACGCCTACGACAAGGGGCAGTCGCCGGAGTGGAGCCTGGACTTCATCGGGCAGGTGATCATGCACGGCACCCTGCCCGCGCTCACCATCGTGGTGGCCTCGCTGGGCGGCTGGGTGCTCGGCATGCGCAACATGATGCTGACCGTGCTCGACGACGACTACATCACGGTCGCGCAGGCGAAGGGCATGCCGAACCGGCGCGTGCTGTGGGCCTACGCCGCCCGCAACGCCGTGCTCCCGCAGATCCAGAGCTTCGCGCTGTCGATCGGCTTCATCGTGGGCGGCACCATCGTCATGGAGATGGTGTTCAGCTATCCCGGTGTCGGCAAGCTGCTGCTCGACGCCACCAACGCCAAGGACTTCGCGCTCATGCAGGGCGTGTTCCTGGTGATCACGCTGTCGGTGCTCGTGGCCAACATCCTCGCCGACGTGGTCTACGCCTACCTCGACCCGCGCACCCGCCAGACGGAGGCCTGACATGACCGTTCCCACCACCGCCGCAGGCACCGCCCCCGACGGCTCCCCTGTCGCCTCGGGCATGCCGGAGACCGCGACCCTGCGCACCGCGCCGTCGGGCGACCCGCACCGCGCGACGTTCCGGTCGCAGCTCGGCCAGGCGTTCGCGATGTTCCGCAACCCGAAGTCCCTGGCCGGGCTCATCATCCTCGGGATCTTCGTGCTCGTCGCGATCCTGGCCCCGTGGATCGCCCCATACGGACCCACCCAGAAGGACCGCACCGCGCTCCGCCAGCCGCCGTCGTGGGAGCACTGGCTCGGGACGACGCACATGGGGGAGGACGTGCTGAGCCAGATCATCTACGGCACGCGCGGGGTGATCGTCGTCGGCTTCCTCGCCGCGTTCATCGCCACCATCATCGCCATCACGGTCGGCGTGATCGCCGGGTACGTGCGCGGCTGGAAGAGCGAGTCGCTGTCGGCGCTGACGAACGTCTTCCTCGTGATCCCCGGCATCCCGCTGATCATCATCATCGCGTCGCAGTTCGACAACCCGCCGCTGATCGTGATCGCCGCCGTGCTCGGGCTCACCGGGTGGGCGTGGGGTGCGCGCGTGCTCCGGGCGCAGACCATGTCGCTGCGCAACCGCGACTTCATCCAGGCCGCCCGCGCCAACGGCGAGCCGCTGCGCCGCATCATCACGGTCGAGATGCTGCCGAACCTGATGGCGCTCATCGCGTCGAGCTTCGTCGGCACCGTGACCGCCGCGATCCTCGGCCTCACGACGCTCGCGTTCATCGGGGTGATCCCGGTGAGCAACCTCAACTGGGGCACGATCCTGTTCTGGGCGCAGCAGAACGGCGCCTTCCCCCGGTTGTGGTGGTGGTACGTGCCCGCGGGGCTCTGCATCGCCATCATCGGCGTGGCCCTGTCGCTGATCAACTTCGGGATCGACGAGTATGTGAACCCGCGGCTGCGTTCCGCCGGAGAGCGCGCACGGGCCATGAAGAAGAAGGGGCTCGACGTGAACGCGCCGGTCACGGCCGTGCGCTCCGTCCCCCTGCCGACGACCGACACCACCGATACGACGACACAGAACACGAAGTGATGACCTCTCTGCTCCCGACGACCACCCTTCCGTACCAGAACCCCTCCCTGCCGATCCCCGAGCGCGTCGCCGACCTCCTCTCCCGCATGAGCGTGGAGGAGAAGGTCGGGCAGATGCTGCAGCTCGACGCCCGTGACGACCTCGACGACCACGTGCTGCGGCGTCACGTCGGCTCGATCCTGCACACGTCTCCCGAGCGCATCGTGCGGGCGAACGAGCTCACGGCGCAGACCCGCCTGCGCATCCCCCTGCTCGTGGGCGAGGACTGCATCCACGGCCACTCGTTCTGGCCGGGTGCGACGATCTACCCCACCCAGCTGGGCATGGCCGCGACGTGGGACGCCGGGCTGCTGGAGCGCGTCGCGCGGGCCACCGCGGAGGAGGTCGCGGTCACCGGCATCCACTGGACCTTCTCTCCCGTGCTGTGCATCGCGCGCGACCTGCGGTGGGGCCGGATCAACGAGACGTTCGGCGAGGACCCGTTCCTGATCGGCGAGCTCGCGAGCGCCATGGTGCGCGGCTACCAGGGCGACGGGCTCGACGACCCGACCGCGATCCTCGCGACCGCCAAGCACTTCGCGGGGTACTCCGAGACGCAGGGCGGACGGGATGCGAGCGAGGCCGACATCTCGCGCCGCAAGCTGCGCTCCTGGTTCCTGCCGCCGTTCGAGCGCGTGGCCCGCGAGGGCTGCCGCACGTTCATGCTCGGCTACCAGACCACCGACGGCGTGCCGATCACCCTGAACGACTGGCTGCTCAGCGACGTGCTGCGCGACGAGTGGGGCTACACCGGCACCCTCATCACCGACTGGGACAACGTCGGGCGCATGGTGTGGGAGCAGCGCATCCAGCCCGACCTGACCCAGGCGGCCGCGGCCGCGGTGCGCGCGGGCAACGACATGGTCATGACCACGCCCGGGTTCTTCGAGGGCGCGTTCGACGCGGTGGCGCAGGGGCTGCTGCCCGACGACGCGTTCGACGACGCGGTCGCTCGCATCCTCACGCTCAAGTTCGAGCTCGGGCTGTTCGAGGATCCGCGACTGCCGCGCGCAGACCTGTCGTCCGTGGTGGGCAGCGCCGCGCACGCCGAGCTGAACCTGGAGACGGCGCGACGCTCCCTCGTGCTGCTGGAGAACGACAGCGTGCTGCCGCTCGACCCCGCCGCCCCGCTGCGCATCGCCGTGACGGGACCCCTGGCCGATGACGCACAGACGCAGCTGGGCGACTGGGCGGGAGGTTCGGGTCAGGCGGGGTGGCTCGACGGGCAGCCGCGCGACATGATCACGACCGTGCTCGACGGGCTGCGCGCGGTGGACGGCTGGCGCGTGACGCACACGCGCGGCGCCGACATCCTCACCCTCGAGGACGACCCGCGGGGCATGCACTTCCCCGACAAGCAGCCGCGGCCGCCGGTGGTGCGGCCGTGTGCGCCCGACGCGGCGCTGATCGCGGAGGCCGTGGCCGACGCCGAGGCCGCCGACGTCGTGGTCGCGGTGGTCGGCGACCGGATCGAGCTCGTGGGTGAGGGCCGCTCGACGGCCACGCTCGAGCTCATCGGCGGCCAGAACGCGCTGCTGGACGCGCTGATCGACACCGGCACGCCGGTCGTGATCGTGCTGCTCGCGTCGAAGCCGCTCGTGCTCCCGGCGTCGGCGCAGCGCGCGGCGGCCGTGATCTGGGCGGCCAACCCCGGGATGCAGGGCGGTCGCGCGCTCGCCGAGGTCATGGCGGGCCTGGTCGAGCCGTCCGGCCGACTGCCGATCTCGTTCGCGCGCCACGTGGGACAGCAGCCGACCTACTACAACCAGATCCGCGGACAGCACGGCGACCGGTACGCCGACCTCACGCAGTCGCCCGCCTGGGCGTTCGGCGAGGGGCGCTCGTACACCACGGTCGAGTACTCCGACCTGGAGCTGGAGGCGGAGGCTCTCACCCCGGACGACACGGTCGTCGGTCACGTGACCGTGACGAACACGGGAGCCCGGCCCGCGCGCGAGACCGTGCAGGTGTACGTGCGCGACGAGGTCACGAGCGTGAGCTGGACCGATCGGGAGCTCAAGGCGTATCGCCAGGTCGACGTGTCGCCGGGGGAGTCCGTGCGGGTGCGGGTGGAGGTGCCGGCGGCCGAGTGCACGATCGTCGATGCGGCGGGGGTGCGCCGGGTGGAGCCCGGCGCGTTCACGCTGCTGGTCGGCCCGAGCTCGCGCGAGGAGGTGCTGCGGGCGGCGGGGTTCCGCATCGGCTGAGGCGGTGGGGCGGAGGGTGGACGGACGAGTTCGCTCGATTTGAGCTCAAGCGCGCTTGAGGTCTTACGGTGGAAGGGTGACCCGGAAGTTCCCCGCATGACCATCGACCCCCGCCCCCACCCCGCCGCCCCCGTCCCGTCCGCCGTCGGCGAGGGACTCAAGGCCGCGTTCCGCGCGCACCCCGCCGGTGTCGCGATCATCACGGCTCAGGGCCCCGATGGTCCGGTGGGCCTCACCGCCTCCAGCGTGTCGTCCGTGGCGGTCGATCCCGCCGCGATCATGTTCTCGGTCACGCGGGCGACCGGGAGCGCCGGGGCGATCCTGTCCGCGCCGAGCTTCGTGGTGCACCTGATCGACGACGAGCACTCCGACCTCGCCCAGAGCTTCGCCGTGAGCGGTGCCGAGCGGTTCACGTCGCAGCAGGGCTGGACGACGCTGCCGACCGGCGAGCCGCACCTCCCGGAGGCGAGGGTCGCGCTGCGCTGCCGCCCGCTGCACACCGTGCCCGTCGGCTCCTCGACGGTCGTGATCGCGGAGGTCCTGGAGGTGCTGCCGGGGCGACCCGCCCGCCCGCTGGTGTACGTGGACCGCCGGTTCCACGCCCTGCCGCACGTCCCCGCCGTCTGACCCCGACTGCCCGGCGGCGGTCCGGCCCGTCGTCAGGCGAGCGAGAGGAACAGCTTCTCGAGCTCGGGCAGGGAGACGTCGTCCCCGTCCTCCGGGCCGTCGAGGCAGTCCCTCATCGCGGTGGCGATGATCTGGAAGCCCGCCTTGTCGAGCGCGGAGGTGACGGCGGAGAGCTGCGTGACGACCGCTCGGCAGTCGCTGCCGGCCTCGACGGCCGCGATCACGGCGCCGAGCTGACCCTGCGCGCGCTTGAGGCGGTTGGCGATCTTGCGTTGCGTCTCGGCATCGGTGGTGGACATGGCGGCTCCCTGATCGTCGGCTGAGAACTCATCATACCCCCAGGGGTATAGTGATGGATACCCACCGGGGTATCGAGAGGAGTCATCCATGTGCCGAGCCGTCCGTTGCCGAACCTGCGGAAAGACCACCTGGGCGGGATGTGGTCAGCACGTCGACGCCGTCCGCCAGACCGTACCGAGGTCGGACTGGTGCGGCGGACACGCCGACGAGCAGCCCACCGGCGGCTTCCTGTCGCGGTTGTTCGGCCGATGAGTGCCGCGCCCCTCACGGTCGTGATCGTCGGCGGGGTCGCGGGCGGGATGTCCGCCGCCACCCGACTGCGCCGACTGGACGAGTCCGCGCACATCGTCGTCTTCGAGCGCGGGCCGGAGGTGTCATACGCCAACTGCGGCCTCCCGTACTACGTGGGCGGGGTGATCCAGGACCGCGAGGCGCTGCTGCTGCAGACCCCCGAGTCGCTGCACCGCCGCTTCCGGCTCGACGTGCGCGTGCGCCACGAGGTCGTGCACATCGACACCGACCGCCGCGTCGTCGAGGTCGAAGGGCCCGACGGGCAGCGGATGCTCCAGCCGTACGATCGCCTCGTGCTCGCCACCGGAGCTCGCCCGCGCCGCGACGAGCCCGACGCGGGACCGCCCGTGCGCAGCCTGCGCACGGTCGACGATGCCGACGCGATCCACGCCGCGGCACGACCCGGGCTGCCCGTGGTCGTGGTCGGCGGCGGTTACACGGGGCTGGAGGCCGTCGAGAACCTCGTCGCCCGTGGCGCCGCGGTCACGCTCGTGCAGCGCGGGCCCCAGCTGCTCTCCCCGCTCGACCCCGAGATGGTCGCACCGCTCGCCGAGGAGCTGCGGGTGCGCGGGGTGGACGTACGGCTCGGCGTCGAGATCACCGCGTCCGCGCCGGGTGCCGTGACCCTGAGCGACGGGACCGTCGTGGCCGCCGAGTTCGTGGTGGACGCGTCGGGAGTGGTGCCCGAGGTCGGGCTCGCGCGGGACGCGGGCATCCGGATCGGCGAGACGGGCGGGATCGCGGTGGACGACGCCTGCCGCACCAGCGCCCCCGACGTGTTCGCGGTGGGCGACGGTGTCGAGAAGAGCGACCTGGTGGGCGGCGGCCCCGCACTCATCACGATGGCGGGACTCGCGAATCGGCACGGCCGGATGGTGGCCGACCTCATCGCGGGCCGGGTCGAGGCTGCGTCACCGGCCGTCGGCACCGGCATCGTGGGCGTGTTCGGGCTCGCGCTCGCCAAGACCGGCTGGAGCGAACGGCAGCTCCGCGCCGCCGGTCGTGAGTTCTACGTCGTGCACGTGCACCCGGGCTCGCACGCGGGCTACTACCCCGGTGCGGAGACGCTGTCGATGAAGCTCCTGGCCGACCCGGCGAGCGACCGCATCCTCGGCGCGCAGGTGGTGGGTCGCGACGGGGTCGACAAGCGCATCGACGTGATCGCCACCGCGATGCAGGCGGGCGTCACGGCCGCGGGGCTCGCTCGGCTCGAGCTCGCCTATGCGCCGCAGTTCGGCTCGGCGAAGGACCCGGTCAACATGCTCGGCTACGTGGCCGAGAACACGCGCACCGGCACCACCCCCACCGTGCAGTGGCACGGGCTCGACGACGCCGTGCGCGCGGGGGCCGTGCTCATCGATGTGCGCTCCCCCGCGGAGCACGCGGCCGGCGCGATCCCCGGCGCGCTCAACGTCCCGCTGGACGAGTTGCGCGACCGCCTCGACGAGCTGCCGGCGGGGCCACTGGTCGTCCACTGCCAGGTGGGGCTCCGCGGTCACATCGCGACGCGGCTGCTGCGGCAGGACGGACGCGACGTGCGCAACCTCGACGGCGGCTACCGCACCTGGCGTGACGGCACGGTGCGGTAGCGCGCCGGAGTCGCGGGGCCTCAGTCGCTGGCGAGCTTCGCGGCGAACTCCCGTTCCACGTCGACGTAGTGGTCGTCGGCCACGTCGTAGACCACCTGGTGGATCTCACCGCCCGTGAAGGCGAAGCGGTTGGGGTAGGCGGTGGTCACGGTGTCGCCCGAGTCGTAGCCGACGCTCAGTCCCTCGCCCGTGAGGGCGTAGCGGCCGAGCTGGGTGCGGATCGGGATCGACTCGACGGCCTCGTCGTCGACGTAGAGCGTGAGCGTGCCGAGCGCTTCGCCGTGGTCGCCGCTGCCCTCCTTCTCGAAGCCGACGCCGACGATGTGGCGGCCCTCGGTCGGCGCGGCGGTGCCGACCCGCTGCTCGGGCGGGATGCCGAGGAAGTTGTACACGAACGACAGCGTGCCGTCCTGCACGTACAGGCTGTAGCCGCCGAAGCGCGAGCCCTGGGCGACGATCACGCCCTCGGTCGCCGCGGTGAAGTCTACGTCGGCGAGGATCTTGAACGACACCTGCTGCGTGCGTGCGGCGAGCTGCTCCTGCACCTCGGTGGTCTCCGGGTAGTACGTGAAGCGGCCGTCGGCGGGCACCGGCAGGTGGTACTCGTACTTGATGAAGTCGGCGACGCCCAGGTCGTTCAGGGGCAGCACGTCGTACTTCTTGGCCTCTTCGAGCCAGAGCGCCGTGAGCTCCTCCAGCTTCTCGGGGTACTGCTCGGCGAGGTCCACGGCCTCCGCCCTGTCCTCGTCGACGTGGAACAGCTGCCAACGGTCCTCGTCGAAGTGCCCCAGGCCGATCGGGACGGGGCCGTGCTCGGCGACGGCCTTCCACCCCTTGCTCCAGATACCGCGCGTGCCGAGCATCTCGTAGTACTGCGTCTGCTTGGTGGTGGGGGCGTCCGCGGCGTCGAAGGAGTAGTTCATCGGCACCCCGGGCATCGGCGTCTGCTCCACGCCGTCCACGACGGTCGGCGCCTCGACGCCGCACGCCTCCAGGATCGTCGGCACGATGTCGGTGCAGTGGTGGTACTGGTTGCGCACCTCCCCGCGCGCCGTGATCCCCGCGGGCCAGTGGATGATCAGCGGGTCGGCCGAGCCGCCCGCGTAGGAGTAGCGCTTGAACATGCGGAACGGCGTGGAGAACGCCATCGCCCAGCCGGTCGGGTAGTGGTTGTAGGCGTCGGGCCCGCCGAGCTTGTCGATCATCGTCAGGTTGCGTGCGACGTCTTCGGGGTAGCCGTTGAAGAACAGGTTCTCGTTGATCGAGCCGTTCGGGCTGCCCTCGCCGGAGGCGCCGTTGTCTGCGGCGTAGATGATGAGCGTGTTGTCGAGCTGTCCCGACTTCTCCAGGTGCTCGATGATGCGGCCGACCTGCGCATCGGTGTATTCGCTGAACCCCGCGTACACCTCCGCGGTCCGCGAGAACAGCGCCTTCTCCTCGTCGGTCAGCTCCGCCCACGGACGCACGCTGTCGACCTCGGCGAACGTGCCGGGCGTCATCGGGTTCATGTCGGTCAGCTGCGTGCCCTCCGGCAGGATGCCGCGCTCGATCATGCGCGGCAGCACCCACTCGCGGTACGCCTCGTAGCCGTCGTCGAACACGCCCCGGTACTTGTCGATGTACTCCTGCGGGGCGTGGTGCGGGGCGTGGTTCGCGCCGGGGCAGAACCACAGGTACCACGGCTTGTCCGGGTTCGACTGCTTCGTGTCGCGCAGCATCCGGATCGCCTGATCCGCGAGGTCCTTGGACAGGTGATACCCGTCCTCGGGCTGGGAGGGCTGGTCGATGTAGTGGTTGTCGACGGCCAGATCGGGGTACCACTGGTTGGTCTCGCCGCCGATGAAGCCGTAGAACCGGTCGAAGCCGTGCCCGAGCGGCCATTCGCTGCGGTCCGAGCCGCTGGAGATCGCGTTGATCGGCACGTTGTGGTTCTTGCCGACCCAGTACGTGGACCAGCCGTTGTCGCGGAGGATGCGCGCGAGCGGCGCGTTCGACTTCGGGATGTGCCCGTTGTAGCCAGGGAACCCCGTTGAGGTCTCGGAGATCGTGGCGTAGCCGTTCTGGTGGTGCGTGCGTCCGGTGAGGAACGTCGACCGGGTGGGCGAGCACAGAGCGGTCGTGTGCCACTGCGAATAGGTGAGGCCGTTGTCGGCGAGGCGCTGGAGCGTGGGCATGTGGATGCGCCCGCCGTACGGCTCCCACGCCGCGAGACCCGTGTCGTCGAACAGGATCACCAGCACGTTCGGCGCACCCTCCGGCGCCTTGGTGAGCTCGTACGCCCCCCAGTCAGGCGTCGAGTCGCGGATGTCGAGTTCGATCTTCCCCTGGAACTCCCGAGCCATGATGTCTCCCTCCGGTCGGAACACGTGTCTGCTCGGCACGGTATCGAGGGCGCAAAGGGGGGGACAGGTGGCTCTCGCAGGATCACCAGGGTGATTCCCGCGGGGGCCGTCGTGGCCGCAGCGGGTCAGACCAGGCGGGCGGTCGTGCCGCGCACGTTGAGCTCGTACGGCAGCGCGGCCGGGGGCCGTACGGCCTCGGGATCGGTGAGCTTCGCCAGGACGGCATCCGCCGCGCGCTCGCCCTGCCCGAGGGGGAACTGGTCGACCGTGGTGAGGCGGAAGAACTCGCCGAGCTCGTGGCCGTCGATGCCCACGATCGACAGGTCCTCCGGCACGCGGAATCCGAGGTCGCGGGCGGCGAGGAGCGCCCCGATCGCCATCTCGTCCGAGGCGGCGAACACCGCGGTAGGGCGCGGGCCGGGGCGGCCCAGCAGCTGCTTCGCGGCCCGGTAGCCGCCCTCGACCGTGAAGTCGGCCGGCTCCAGGAACGCCGGCTGCAGCGGGATCCCGGCCGTCGCGAGGGCCCGCTCGAACCCGAGTCGGCGGTTGGTGGGGATGTGGAAGTCGAGGTCGAACTCCGGGTTCGCGCCGATGTGCGCGATCTGGGTGTGGCCGAGTCCGATGAGGTGCTCCGTGGCGAGCTGTGCGACCGCGACGTCGTCGACCGTGAGCGTGTCGAGCTTCGGGTTCGGGCCGCCGATCGCGATCACGGGCAGCCCGAGGTCGAGCAGCTGCTGCGTCTCGTCCTCGTCGAGCTCGATCGACACGGCGATCACCGCGTCCACGCGCTGCCGTCGCAGGAATGTGCCGAACACGTCACGGCGCACGTCCTCGTCGGCGGTGATGTTGTAGAGCGTGATGTCGTAGCCGGCGCGCATGAGCGCGGCGGACACCCCCGACAGCACCGTGCTGAAGAACCACCGGTCGAGGAACGGCACCACCACGCCGATGTTGCGCGTGCGACCCGAGGCGAGGCTCGAGGCCCGCGACGACACCACGTAGCCGAGCGACTGCGCGGCCGCGCGCACGCGCTCGCGCGCCGACTCCGAGACCTGCCCTCGTCCGCTCAGCGCGCGGGAGACGGTCGCGGTGGAGACGCCGGCGAGCCGGGCGACCTCGTCGATGCTCGCCATGGGTCCTCCTGGGGTTCCTGTTCCGTCGCGGTCGCGCGCTGCGGGCAGCGTCTGCGACCGCGACGGGAACGGGCGGGTCAGGCCGCGGTGGTGTACCAGACGGCGGTGTCGACCGGCAGGTCGGGGCCGTCGAAGGGCTGGCTGCGCAGCACGATCAGGGCGCCGTCCGGCAGGGGGAGCGGGGCGGTGCCGAGGTTGGCGAGCACGTGCACCTCGCCGCGGCGGAACGCGACCGCGTCGGGCCCCGCGTCCTCCCACACGAGGGAGCCGGTGCCGAAGCCGTGTTCGCGGCGCCCGGCGAGCAGGCGCTTGTACAGGGCGAGGGTCGACGCGGGGTCGACCTCCTCCACGTCGCGGGCATGGGCCGCCCAGTCCGCGGGCTGCGGGAGCCACGACAGCCCGGTGTCGTTGAAGCCGAACGCGGGGGCCTCGGCCTCCCACGGCAGCGGCACGCGGCAGCCGTCGCGGCCGTAGCGCTCGCCGTTGGTGCGGAACCACGTGGGGTCCTGCCGGAACTCGTCCGGGATCTCCATGGCCTCGGGCAGCCCGAGCTCCTCGCCCTGGTACAGGTACGCCGAGCCGGGGAGGGCCAGCATCAGGGTCGTGGCGGCGCGGGCGCGCGCCAGGCCGATCGCGGTGTCGGGCTTGTCGGGCGTGTTCGGCCCGATGCCCTCGCCCTGCGGGTTCTCGGACGTGAGGGCCAGGCGCGAGGCGTGGCGCACGACATCGTGGTTCGACAGCACCCAGGTGCTGGGCGCGCCGACCGCGCCGAACTCGTCGAGCGACTCGCGGATCACATCGCCCAGGGCCTTCGCGTCCCACTCGGTCATGAGATACGGGAAGTTGAAGGTCTGGTGCATCTCGTCGGGCCGCACCCACAGCGCGGTCTCCTTGAGCGTCGGCATCCAGGCCTCGCCGCACAGCGCGCGGTCGCCGTCGTACTCGGCCAGCACGCGATGCCAGTCGCGGTAGATCTCGTGCACGCCGTCCTGGCCCCAGTACGGCACGTTCGACTCGCCGCCGCCCATGGAGTCGGCGTCGGTGGGGGGCGTGTAGTCGGGCAGCCCCTCGGTCTTGATCATGCCGTGGGCCACGTCGACCCGGAAGCCGTCGACCCCACGGTCGAGCCAGAAGCGCAGGATGGAGCGGAACTCCTCCTGCACCTCCTCGTTGTTCCAGTCGAAGTCGGGCTGCGTGGCGTCGAAGATGTGCAGGTACCACTGGCCGGGCGTGCCGTCGGCCTCGGTCACGCGCTGCCACATGCCGCCGCCGAAGACCGACTCCCAGTTGTTGGGCGGCAGCTCGCCGTTCTCGCCCCTGCCGTCGCGGAAGATGTAGCGCGCACGCTCCGGGCTGCCCGGTCCCGCGGCGAGGGCCGCCTGGAACCACGGGTGCTGGTCGGACGAGTGGTTGGGCACCAGGTCGACGATCACGCGGATGCCGCGGTCGTGTGCGGCGGCGAGCATGTCGTCGAAGTCGGAGAGGGTGCCGAACAGCGGGTCGACGTCGCGGTAGTCGGCGACGTCGTAGCCGGCGTCGCGCTGCGGGCTCGTCATGAACGGGCTGAGCCAGATCGCATCGACGCCGAGCTCCTGCAGGGAGTCGAGCCGGCGCGTGATCCCCGGCAGGTCGCCGATGCCGTCGCCCGACGCGTCCGCGAAGGAGCGGGGGTAGATCTGGTAGATGACGGCGCTGCGCCACCACTCGGTACCGGGGGCTGCGAACTGTTCGAGCTGTGCCATGCGAACAGGCTACTGCAAACGCTTACACTCTGACCACCACGCGGATCGAATCGGTTCGGAGCAGTCCGCGTACCCGGTCGGTGGCGTGCTGTTTCCATCGCCCGGCGGCTCCCGTCGCCGACAGTGGCCGGGCGATGGGGGCACGGTCACGGCGTGGGCATGCCGCCGTTCACGTTCAGCGTCTCGCCGATCACGTAGCTCGACTCCGGCGACGCGAGGAACACATATGCCGGCGCGAGCTCGGCCGGCTGCCCCATGCGGCCGAGGGGCGTGTCCTCGCCGAACTTCTCGATCTTCTCCTGGGGCTGTCCGTCGCTGGGCTGCAGCGGCGTCCAGATCGGGCCCGGCGCCACCGCGTTCACGCGGATGCCCTTCGGCGCGAGCTGCTGGGCGAGACCCTTCGTGAACGCGTTGATCGTGGACTTCGTGGAGGCGTAGTCGACCAGGATGTCCGACGGCGAGTACGCCTGGATGGACGTGGTGTTGATGATGGTCGACCCGGCGGGCAGGTGCGGGAGCGCGGCCTTCGTGATCCAGAACATGGCGTACACGTTGGTCTTGAACGTGTCGTCGAACTGCTCGTCGGTCAGGTCGGTCAGCGACTCGCGGTACACCTGCTTGCCGCCGTTGTTGACGAGGATGTCGAGCCCGCCCAGGGCGGCCACGGCCTCGGCCACGAGCGTGCGGCAGTACTCCGGGTCGCGCAGGTCGCCGGGGATCGTGGCGACCGTCGCTCCGGCGTCGCGGAGGAGTCCGGCGATGCGGCTCGCGTCCGCCTCCTCCTCGGGCAGGTAGGAGATCGCCACGTCGGCGCCCTCCCTGGCGAACGCGATCGCGGTGGCGGCGCCGATGCCGGAGTCGCCCCCGGTGATCAGGGCCTTGCGTCCGGTGAGACGCCCCGTGCCGCGGTAGGTGTCCTCGCCGAGGTCGGCCTTCGGGGTCAGGTCGGCGTCGAGGCCCGGCTCCGGCATGTGCTGCTTCTGCGGCTGGATGTCGGCGTAGAGCTCGGCGGGGTTCGTGAAGGTGTACTGGTCGCGGGACATGGTCGTCCTTTCCGGGGGATCGTGGACTGGCTCCCATCGTCGGATCGGTACCGAGAGGCCGCAAACGCCTTGCACGCCCGGGCCGGCTTTGCTACACGCGCGGGCCCTCGCCATATCGCACGGGAGATGTGGACGAAAGGCTCTTCAGCGGCGTGTCGCGATCTGGCACATTCGGTACCGTGCCCCCCGCTCCGTCCCGTCCCCCGCGCCGACCGGGCACCGCTCGTGTCGTGTCGCCCCTGGTCGCCGTGCGCCGCTCCGCCCCGATCAGCGCCGTCGCCGCGCTCGTCGCCGCCGTGGTCCTGCTCGGCGCCGCACCCGCGATGTCGGACAGTCGGGCCCCGCGCGCCGAGACCGGAACCGACGTGACGGCCGACCCCGCGGCATCCGTCGCACTCGCCTACGAGTTCCTCGATGCCAGGGTGGACGAGTTCTGCGACGGCGCGGGCCACTGCCTCCCGCGCAGCTATCAGGGCGGCTTCTTCACCACCCCGACGTGGGACTTCACCCCCTCCTTCGTGTACGACGACGCGCTGGTCGTGATCGCCTACACGGCCCGCGGCCTGCCGGACGACCTGCGCCGCGCCCGCGCGATCGGCGACACCCTGCTGTTCGTGCAGGAGGAGGACCCGATCGGCGACGGGCGCACGCGCGCCTCCTACGAGCCCCACGGCATCCGTCAGGGGCGCGTCGAGATCACCGGGCCCGGCAGCTTCACCGGCAACCAGGCCTGGGTGGGCATGGCCCTCGCGCGCCTCTTCCACGCGACGGGCGAGCAGCGGTACCTCGACGGCGCGCTGCGCACCGCGAACTGGATCCAGGACAACACCGCTGACATGACCAGGGCGCCGTACGGCTACACGGGAGGCCAGACCGACACCGGGGCCTCGCTGGAGTGGAAGTCGACGGAGCACAACACCGACGTCGCGGGCTTCTTCGCCCAGCTCGCCCAGCTCACGGGCGACGCCGTGTGGGCGCAGCGCTCGGCCGTCGCCGCCGGATTCGTCGCCGCGATGCAGAGCGCGGACGGCCACGTCGACACCGGCACCGTGCTCGACGGCAGCACGGTCAACACCCGTCCCGTCCCGCTCGATGCGCAGACCTGGAGCGCACTCGGCACGGGGGACGCCCGCTACGGTGCCGCCCTGGACTGGACGCTCGGGCACCTGATGGCCACGGACGGCCCGTACCGCGGCCCCTCGATCAGCGATGTGGACGTGTCCAAGGCGTGGTTCGAGGGCAGCGGGCACCTGGCCCTGGCACTCCGGCTGCGCGATGCCGCGGGCGACGCCGCCCAGGCCGACGAGCTGCTCGCGGACATCCGCCTGGCGCAGCGCGATGCGGTGAACGGCGACGGCAAGGGCATCGTGGCGACCTCGACCGACGGACTCGACTCCGGCTTCGGCGACCTCTACTACGCGAGCCTGCACACGGGCACGACCGCGTGGTACCTGCTGGCGGCAGCCGCCGACAACCCGTTCGCGCTTCCCGCGGCTGCCGCGTCCTCGGGCGAGTGACGCCGCGGCCGACCTGCGGGGCGCCCGTGCGTCAGAGATCGCGCGGCTGAGGCTTCGGCGTGCGTCCGTGCGTCAGGCGGCGACGCGGGCGACCGCGGCGATCGCGCTCGCGAAGAAGCCCAGGCCGTCGACGCCGCTGCGCATGGCCGCGGTCGTGTCGGGGCCGAAGCCCGGCTCGGTGGCGTGCTCGGGGTGCGGCATGAGCCCCACGACGTTGCCCGCCTCGTTGGTGAGCCCGGCGATGTCGCGCAGCGAGCCGTTCGGGTTCACGCCCGCATAGCGGAACGCCACCAGGCCCTCGCCCTCGATGCGGTCGAGCGTCTGCTCGTCGGCGATGTAGCCGCCGTCGGCGTTCTTCAGCGGGATGACGATCTCCTGGCCGGTGCGGAAAGCGTTCGTCCACGCGGTGTCGGCGTTCTCGACCGTGAGGCGCTGGTCGCGGCGCACGAAATGCTGGTGGTTGTTGCGGATCAGTCCGCCGGGCAGCAGGTGCGCCTCGACCAGCATCTGGAAGCCGTTGCAGATGCCGAGCACGGGCAGGCCCTTCGCGGCGGCCTCCTTGACCTCGGTCATGATCGGGGAGAGGGCGGCGATGGCCCCGGCGCGCAGGTAGTCGCCGTAGCTGAAACCGCCCGGCAGCACGAGGGCGTCAACGCCCTCGAGATCGTGTGCGCCGTGCCACAGGGCGACGGGTTCGGCGCCCGCGAGGCGGACGGCGCGCTGTGCGTCGACGTCGTCGAGCGAGCCGGGGAAGGTGACGACCCCGATGCGCGTGGTCACTCGGCCACCTCGATGCCGACGACGTCTTCGATCACGGCGTTGGAGAGCACCTCGTCGGCGAGGCGCTTCGCCTCGGCGAGCACCTCCTCGGTGACCTCGCCCTCGACCGTGAGCTCGAAGCGCTTGCCGATGCGCACGTCGGTGAAGCCGTCCACGCCCAGGCGGGCGAAAGCGCCGGAGACGGCCTTCCCCTGGGGGTCGAGCAGTTCGGGCTTGGGCATGACGTCGACGACGATGGTGGGCATGACGGCTCCAGGAGTCGCGGGTGGACGGGCGCCCCCAGTCTACTGCCCTCGCACCGGCGCTCCCCGCGGGGTCAGGCGGAGTGGAAGACGGTGTGCAGGTCGCCGATCGCGTCGCGGCCGCCGAGGCCGTCGATCTCGAACAGCACGGAGATCCCGGCGACGTGGCTGCCCAGACGCTCGACGAGCTGTCGGCCCGCGGCGAGGGTGCCTCCGGTGGCGAGCACGTCGTCGATGAGCAGCACGCGGGAGCCCGCCGGGAGGTCGTCGTGCATCTCGATCGTGGCGGTGCCGTACTCCAGGGCGTAGTCGACCGAGGCGGCGGGACGGGGGAGCTTGCCGGCCTTGCGGATGGGGATGAGCCCGACCCCGGCGGCGATGGCGGCGGCGCCGGCGAGGATGAAGCCGCGCGCCTCGATGCCTGCGACCACGTCGAACTGCCCGGCGAAGGGCTCGATGATCGCCTCGGTCGTGACCCTCAGCGCCTCGGCGTCGGCCAGGAGGGGGGTGATGTCGCGGAAGACGATCCCGGGCTCGGGGTAGTCGGGGATGCTGCGGATGAGCGACTCGGCGCGGATGAGGGCGGGGGAGAGCGTGGCTTCGGGCACCGGTCAAGGGTACGCCGCCTTCCCGGGTGCTTCCGCGCTTGACACCGTGGGAGCGCTCCCATATGGTTGCAGACCATGGCCGTGGGAGCGCTCCCATGCCATCCCGATGCACCACACCGCACGACCACCCACAAAGGAGTGAACTGTGAACACACGTGCCCGCACCCGGATCCTGGCGCCCGTCGCCCTGGCATCCGTCGCCGCCCTCGCCCTCGCCGGCTGCTCCGGCGGCAACGGCGGCGGTGACGCCGGCAGCGCCGACGAGGAGATCACGCTGACCGTCACCACGTTCGGCACCTTCGGCTACGACGACCTCTACGACGAGTACGAGAAGGCGCACCCGAACGTGAAGATCGAGGCCACCAACATCGACACCGGCGGCAACGCCCGCACCGACGCGTTCACCAAGATCGCCGCCGGCTCCGGCCTCAGCGACATCGTGGCGATCGAGGAGGGCTGGCTCGGCGCGATCATGGACGTGTCCGACACGTTCGTCGACCTGCGCGACTACGGCATCGAGGACCGCAAGGACGACTGGGTGGACTGGAAGTACGGCCAGGCCACCGACGCCGAGGGCCGCGTCATCGGCTACGGCACCGACATCGGCCCGAGCGGCATCTGCTACAACGGTGCCGCGTTCGAGGCCGCCGGTCTGCCCAGCGACCGCGAGTCCGTCGCCGAGCTGCTGAACGGCGACTGGGACAACTACTTCCAGGTGGGCGCCGACTACACGGCCAAGACCGGCAAGGCCTGGTACGACCACTCCGGCTTCGTGTGGAACGCCATGGTCAACCAGCTCGACGAGGGCTACTACACCGCCGACGGCGAGCTGAACGTGGAGGGCAACGACGAGCTGAAGAAGCGCTTCGAGCTGCTGGGCGCCGCGACCGAGGGCGGCCAGTCCGCCGCGCAGACCGCGTGGGATTGGAACGGCGGCAAGTCGTTCGTCGACGGCACCTTCGCGACGTTCGTGTGCCCGGGCTGGATGCTCGGCGTGGTGCAGGGGCAGATCGAGGCCGGCGGCGGCGACGCCTCGACCGGCTGGGACTTCGCCGACGTGTTCCCCGGTGGCGCGGCCAACTGGGGTGGTGCGTTCCTCTCCATCCCGGAGACCTCGCAGCACAAGGAGGCGGCGGCCGAGCTCGCCGACTGGCTCACGCAACCCGAGCAGCAGGTGAAGCAGTCCGCCGCCGCGGGCAACTTCCCCTCGACCGTGAAGGCGCAGGAGACCCTCGCCGCAGACGCCACCCCCAACGCGTTCTTCAACGACGCGCCGACCGGGGCGATCCTCGCCGAGCGTGCCAAGGGCGTCGTCGCGCAGTTCAAGGGCGCCGACGACTCCGTGATCCAGGAGAACGTGTTCGGTCCGGCGCTCAGCAGCCTCGACCGCGGCGAGACCGACACCCAGGGCGCGTGGGACCAGGCCATCGGCCTGCTGAACGAGCTGGTCGGCTGATCACTCGGGGCGTCCTTCGTCTCGTCGCCGGCGCTCCTCGCTCAGGAACCGGTGCCTCCGGTTCCTGAGCGAGCCGAGCGAGACGAAGGGCGCCCCCACCGAACGAGGACACCCCATGACACTCACGCACGACCGCCCCGACACGGTGCCCGCGTCGTCGCAGCGTCCGCCCGCCGACACCGGTGCGAAGCGGCCCTGGCGGCACCGCCTCTCCCGCTTCGACCAGAACGCGTCGCCGTACTTCTACATCTCGCCGTTCTTCCTGCTGTTCGGACTGGTCGGCCTCTTCCCCCTGCTGTACACGGTGTGGGTGGCCGTGCACGAGTGGGACCTGCTGAAGGGCGAGGGCGACTTCATCGGGCTCGGCAACTTCGTCGAGATCCTCGGCGACGGCATGTTCTGGAACTCGATCCGCAACACGCTCAGCATCTTCCTGCTCTCCGCGATCCCGCAGCTCGCGGTCGCCCTGCTGATCGCCTACCTGCTGGACCGCGGTCTGCGCGCCCCGACGTTCTGGCGCATGAGCGTGCTCATCCCGTTCGTGGTGACCCCGGTCGCCGTGGCCATCATCTTCTCGAGCATCTTCAACGAGGCGGACGGCCTGGCCAACAACCTGCTGAACCTGATCGGCATCGCGGATCAGCAGTGGAAGCACGACACGGTCCTGTCGCACATCGCGATCGCGGTGATGGTGAACTTCCGGTGGACCGGCTACAACGCCCTCATCCTCCTCGCCGCGATGCAGGCCGTGCCGCGGGACCTGTACGAGTCCGCCGCGCTCGACGGCGCCGGATCTGCGCGGCGCTTCTTCTCCATCACGATCCC
Organism: Microbacterium sp. PF5; assembly: GCF_004794315.1. Taxonomy (NCBI): domain Bacteria; kingdom Bacillati; phylum Actinomycetota; class Actinomycetes; order Micrococcales; family Microbacteriaceae; genus Microbacterium; species Microbacterium sp. PF5. The sequence goes on from NZ_SSDQ01000133.1 coordinate 87,104, forward strand.
GACCATCCGCCCCACCCTCATCTTCGTGATCATCACGGCCACGATCGGCGGCCTGCAGATCTTCGCGGAACCGCGGCTGTTCGACGTCTCCACCGCGGGCGGCATCGGCGGCAGCGACCGGCAGTTCCAGACCACGGTGCTGTTCCTGTGGGAGCTGGCCTTCTTCCGGCGCAACCTGGGCGAGGCCTCCGCGGTCGCGATCCTGCTGTTCCTGCTCATCGTGGGCATCGGCCTGATCAACTTCCTCGTCTCGCGGCGCATCTCCACCGGCGACGCCCCGAAGAACCGCGCGGCCCGCCGTCGCGCCCGCACCAGCAAGGAGGAGGCGCGATGACCGCCACGCAGGCCCTCAGCGTCCCGGAGCGCATCCGACGCCGTCGGGGCGCCGCATCCGGCACCGCCGGCATCGGCAGCCGCCCGGGATTCCTCACCTACGGGCTGCTCGCGGCCTTCGTGCTCGGCAGCGCCTACCCCCTGTGGTGGTCGTTCGTGGTCGCCAGCGGCACCAACGCGACCAGGGGGGAGACGCTGCCGCTGATCCCGGGCGGAAACTTCCTCGCGAACGCGGCCAAGGTGTTCGACGCGATCCCGTTCTGGCTCGCACTGGGCAACTCGGTCCTGATCTCCTCGATCATCACGCTCTCGGTCGTCACCTTCTCCACCCTCGCCGGCTACGCCTTCGCGAAGCTGCGGTTCCGGGGACGCGACGGGCTGATGGTGTTCGTGATCGCGACCATGGCGATCCCGACGCAGCTCGGCATCATCCCCCTGTTCATGCTGATGCGCGAGCTCGGGTGGACCGGGTCCATCGGCGCGGTGATCGTGCCGACCCTGGTGACCGCGTTCGGGGTGTTCTTCATGCGGCAGTATCTGGTGGACGTGATCCCGGACGAGCTCATCGAGGCGGCCCGCATGGACGGCGCCGGACAGTTCCGCACGTTCCTGACGGTCGGGGTGCCCGCCGCCCGTCCGGCCATGGCGATCCTCGGCCTGTTCACGTTCATGACCGCGTGGACCGACTACCTGTGGCCCCTGATCGTGCTCTCCCCCCAGAACCCCACGCTGCAGACGGCCCTCAGCCAGCTGCAGTCGGGCTACTACATCGACTACTCGATCGTGCTCGCCGGTGCGGTGCTCGCGACCCTCCCGCTCCTCGTGCTCTTCGTGGCGGCGGGGCGGCAGCTGGTCAGTGGCATCATGGCGGGCGCGGTGAAAGGATGACCCCTATGACGCGTGCCTTCCCCTCGGACTTCCTCTTCGGCGCGGCGACGGCGGCCTACCAGATCGAGGGCGCCGCCTTCGAGGACGGGCGCACCGCCTCCATCTGGGATGCGTTCGCGCGCGAGCCCGGCGCGGTGGTGGGCGGCGACAACGGGGATGTGGCGTGCGACCACTACCACCGGTACCCGCAGGACGTCGCGCTCATGAAGGACCTCGGGTTGCAGACGTACCGGTTCTCCACGTCGTGGTCGCGCGTGCGGCCCGACGGCGGGGCCGTGAACCGGGCGGGCGTCGACTTCTACAGCCGCCTGGTCGACGAGCTGCTCGCGGCCGACATCCTGCCCTGGCTCACGCTGTACCACTGGGACCTGCCGCAGGCGCTGCAGGAGGGCGGGGGCTGGACGAACCGCGACGTCGTCGACCGCTTCCTGGAGTACGCGGGCACCGTGCACGACGCGCTGGGCGACCGCGTGAACGTGTGGACGACGCTGAACGAGCCGTGGTGCTCGTCGTTCCTCTCCTATACGGGCGGCGAGCACGCGCCGGGGCACACCAGCATCGCGGAGGGGCTGCTCGCGTCGCACCACCTGCTGCTCGCCCACGGCGCCACGGTGAAGGAGCTGCGCGGGCGCGACTCGTCGCTCAACCTCGGCATCACGCTGAACCACACCGTCGCCGACCCCGCCGACCCGCAGAACCCCGCCGACGTGGATGCCGCCCGGCGCCTGGACGGGCAGTTCAACCGCTGGTTCCTCGACCCGATCTACCGCGGCTCCTACCCGGCGGACGTCGTCGAGGACATCCGCGCGGTCGACCCCGAGGCGGTCGCGCGGTTCGAGGCAGCGGTGCGCGACGGCGACCTTGAGACCATCGCGCAGCCCATCGACACGCAGGGCGTGAACTACTACCACGGCGACCTCGTCTCCGGCACGGCGCCCGCGACGACCGCGACCGCCGAGGAGGGCGGCCCGGCGACCTCCCGACCCACGCGCAGCCCGTACCCGTCGAGCGACGGCATCCACGCGGTCGAGCGCGGGCTGCCCCGCACGGCGCAGCACTGGGAGGTGCAGCCGGAGGGGCTCACGCGACTGCTGCAGCGCGTGTGGGCCGAGTACGCCGAGCCCGCCGGGGTCGTGCTGTACGTCACGGAGAACGGCGCCGCCTACGACGACGAGCCCGTGGTGGAGGACGGTGAGACGCGCGTGCACGATGCCGACCGCACCGAGTTCCTGCGCCTGCACCTGGACGCGGTGCTCGATGCGATCGATGCCGGTGTGGATGTGCGGGGGTACTTCTACTGGTCGCTGTTCGACAACTTCGAGTGGGCGTGGGGCTACGACAAGAGGTTCGGCATCGTGCGCGTCGACTACGACACCCAGGAGCGCACGCTGAAGGACTCGGCCCACGAGTACCGTCGCATCATCGCGGCCAGGGAGCTGGCGCCCGTCCCCGGTGAGCCGGCCAGGGCCTGATCGGGGCGGGCGGCGCGGCGTCGCCCGGCGATCCGTGGTCTCCGGCGGGGCATCGCGTGGTCGACAATAGGGCCATGGAAGAGAGCGTGCGGTGATGTCGCCCAGGGCGACCATCGAAGAGGTCGCGGCCGCGGCGGGGGTCTCCCGCTCGACCGTGTCGCGGGTCGTGAACGGCTCGACGGCGGTGAGCCCCGAGGCCCTCGCGGCCGTGCGCGCCGCGATCGACGACCTCAACTACGTGCCCAACCGGGCGGCCCGCTCTCTCGCCTCGCGACAGACGCACGCGATCGCGCTGATCGTGCCGGAAGACACGACGCGGTTCTTCGGCGACCCGTTCTTCGCGGCCATCGTCGCCGGGATCACCGGGGCGCTCGGCAGCTCCGACTACCTGCTCAACCTGTTGATCGCGAGCGACGACCCCGGCGACAAGATGACGAGCTTCGTGCGCAACGGCGGCGTCGACGGCGCCCTCATCGTGTCGCACCATGCGAGCGACGGCTTCGTGGACCGGATCGCCGATGCGGTCCCGGTCGTGTTCGGCGGGCGGCCGGTGCGCCGCAGCGCGGGCGACTACGTGGTCGATGTCGACAACGTGGCCGGGGCGCGCGTGGCCACGCAGCGGCTCATCGACATCGGGCGCTCCAGGATCGCCACGATCTCCGGTCCGCTGTCGATGATCTCCTCGACCGACCGCGTGCAGGGCTTCCGGGATGCGCTCGCGGATGCGGGTCTCGCGCCGTGCGCCGAGGAGGAGGGCGACTACAGCGAGGCGAGTGGTGCGGAGGCGGCTCGTCGGCTGCTCGCGTCCGGTCGTCCCGACGCGATCTTCGTGGCGAGCGACCTGATGGCACGCGGAGCGCTCACGGCGCTGCGCGCGGCGGGGGTGCGGGTGCCGGAGGACATCGCCCTGGTCGGTTTCGACGACTCCTCGGTGGCGGTCAGCACCGATCCGGCCCTCACCACGGTGCGCCAGCCGATGTATGCGCAGGGCGAGACCATGGCCCGCGTGCTGCTGTCGCGGCTGGCGGGGGAGGACCCGCCGCAGACGACGATCCTGCCCACCGAGCTCGTGGTGCGCGGCTCGGCCTGACGCGCGCACGGGTGCGGCCCTGACGCCCCCTCATGGCCAGGGATGCACCCGTGCGTCGGGTGGGGGCGAACCCCGCGAACGCATGAACTGAACAAACGTTCAACGTACACGCTACACGGAGCGGCGATATTCTTGTGACCCCGGGAGGTGGTCGCCGCATGGCCCGAACCGACGAGCAGAACCGCCAGGCGCGCGAGCGCGCCCGCGAGAACATCCTGCAGGCGGCGATCGCGGTCTTCAGCGAGCGCGGAGTCGCGGGTGCCAGCATCGCCCAGATCACCTCGCGAGCCGGCGTCGCCCAGGGTCTGGTCAACTACCACTTCGGCGGCAAGGAGCAGCTGGTCGCCGCGGTGATCGACCGCTGGTTCGAGACCGTGCTCGGGCTCGCGCGGGTGGACGGCACCCCCGACGAGATGCTGGCCGCGATCATCGACGGCGCCCTCATGGCCACGGCCTTCGCGATGCCGCTCCAGCGCGCCGTGCTCGCGATGCAGCAGCAGCCCTCCACACACCGGCTCTTCGCGGAATCGGAGCAGCGTCACGCCGAGGCGGCGACCGCGGCGGAGGACGCTGTGCGCGAAGTGTTCCGCGCGCGCGGAGCCGACGACCCCGCGCTGGAGGAGGTCATGCTCCGCAGCACCCTCGAGGGCGTGTTCGTGAAGTACTGCGTCTTCGGAGACACGTATCCGCTGGAGGAGGCGCGGCGCTGGCTGCACCGGCGCTACGGACTGCCGGAACCGGCGGCCCCGATGCCCCTCGACGTGCCGCCGCGGACCGGCGAGCCCCGGCCCCGGGCCACCTGGGCGCTCCGGCCCGACCCGAACGCCTGACCTCGGCGCGCGGTGCGTCAGTCCAGGTGCATGCGCGCGAACGCGCCGAGCACCACCCGTTCGGACTGCACCAGGTAGCGCTCGAGCTCGGCGGCGCCCGCCTCGGCGCCCCTGCTGAGGAAGGTGTCGAGCACGGCGCGGTTCTTGCGCACGAACGGCTCGTGCAGCGCCCGCGGGTCGTCGATCTTCAAGAAGGCCAGACGCAGCTCGGCCGCGACGTTGCGGTACGTGCGAGCCAGGCGCGGACTGTCGGCGAGGTCGACCAGCGCCACGTGGAACGCCATGTTCGCGCTGCCGACCGTGCGCCACGCGGCGGCGTCGTCGCGGGAGACGCCGGCCACGGCGGCCTCGGCGGCCGCGACCGCCTCCCTCATGCGCTGCACGGCGGGGTGCTCCGGCTCGGACTGGCGCAGGGCCGTGCACTCGATGATGCGGCGGGCGCGGTAGATGTCGATCACGTCGGCGATCGACGGGGAAGCCACGGAGACCCCACGGTGCGGGACGTGCTCGACCAGGCCCTGCTCCGCGAGCACCCGGAACGCCTCGCGGAGCGTGTTGCGCGACACGTCGAAGCGCTCGGCGAGGGCGGACTCCGACAGGCGGGAGCCGGGGGCGACGTCGCCGTCGATGATGAGCTGACGGAGCACGTCGGCGAGCGGGCCCTGCTGGTTCATGCCTTCATCGTAGGTGCGGGGCGGGCGGCGGGCCGGGATCGGGTCTCCGCGGGAATCACACGACGGCAATCGCGCTGTAGCACGACGGAAACATGATTGTTGAACAATCGGTGTCTGTCCGTTCTACACTGGGTATCGATCCGACACCCACCAACGACGATGGGACCCCCCTATGTCCGAGCAGTCCACCGCCGCCCTCTCCCCGGAGGACGAGGCCCGCGCCGCCCACGCGAAGAAGCGCGCGGGACGCAGTGCCGTCATCGGCGCCATCTTCCTCATGGCCACGAGCGCCATCGGGCCCGGCTTCATCACGCAGACCGCCACCTTCACGGCGCAGATGGGGGCCGCGTTCGCGTTCGCGATCCTGGTGTCGATCCTGGTCGACATCGCGGTGCAGCTGAACATCTGGCGCATGATCACCTCCTCGGGCAAGCGCGCCGGCGAGCTCGCCAACAGCGCCATCCCGTTCTCCGGGCACGTCATCGCCGTGCTCGTGGTGATCGGCGGCCTCGCGTTCAACATCGGCAACATCGCCGGGGGTGGCCTCGGTCTCAACGCCCTGCTCGGCATCGACCCGAAGATCGGCGGCGCACTCACCGCGGCGCTCGCGATCATCATCTTCCTGGTGAAGAAGGCCGGCCGGGTGATGGACGTCGTGCTCATCGTCCTCGGCATCGGCATGATCGTGATGACCGTGGTCGTCGCCCTGATCGCCCAGCCGCCCATCGGCGACGCGCTGCGGCAGACGCTCGTGCCCGACCAACTCAACTTCGCCACCATCACCACCATCGTCGGCGGCACCGTCGGCGGCTACATCACCTACTCCGGTGCGCACCGCTACCTCGACTCCGGCCACGTCGGCCCGCAGTACGCGAAGCCCGTCATGCGCGCCGCGGCCAACGGCATCCTCGTCACCGGCATCATGCGGTACGTGCTGTTCCTCGCCATCCTCGGGGTGGTGGCCTCCGGCGTGGCGCTCGACCTCTCGTCGCAGGCCGCGAACCCGGCCGGGCAGGCGTTCGGCGCCGTGCTGGGCGACGCGGGTCTGCGCATCTTCGGCGCGATCTTCTGGGCCGCCGCGATCAGCTCCGTGATCGGCGCCGCCTACACCTCGGCCACGTTCCTGTCGACGTTCACGGCGAAGCTGCACGGCGGCTGGCCCCTGCAGCTCGCGACCGTCGCCTTCATCGTCGTCTCGCTCGGGGTCTACCTCGCGATCGGCACGGCCCCCGCGGCGATCCTCGTGTTCGTCGGCGGCTTCAACGGCCTGATCCTGCCGATCGGCCTCACGGTGTTCATGTACATCGGCTGGTTCCGGCGCGACCTGCTCGGCGACCGGAAGTACCCGATGTGGCTGCTGATCGCCGGTACCGTCGTGACCGCCCTCACCTGGTACATGGGTGCCGTCTCGATCGGCCCCATCTTCGCCTTCCTCGGAATCGGAGCGTGACGACATGGCGACCATCGACCTGAACTCGGACCTCGGCGAGAACGTCCCCGACCGGATCGTCAGCGACGACGCCAGCATGCTGCGCATCGTCACGAGCGCGAACGTGTCGTGCGGTTTCCACGCCGGCAGCCCCGAGGGCATCCGCGAGACGCTCGCCGCGGCCGTCGCCGGAGGCGTCGTGATCGGCGCGCACCCCGGCTACCGCGACTACGAGAACTTCGGGCGCACGAAGGTCGACATCGACTCCGCGACGCTCCAGGCCCACGTCGAGTACCAGCTCGGCGCACTCCTGGGGCTCGCGGCCGCGGTGGGCGGTCGGGTCTCGTACGTCAAACCCCACGGCGCGCTCTACAACACGATCGCCCGCGACGAGCGGCAGTCGAAAGACGTGGTGGCGGCGATCCGTGCGGTCGACCCCTCGCTCGTGCTGCTCGGGCTCGCGGGAGGCGTGGTGCTCGACGTCGCACAGCGGGCGGGGCTCGCGGTGGCCGCTGAGGCCTTCGCCGACCGCGCCTACCAGCCGGACGGACAGCTCGTGTCGCGCACCGAGGAGGGCGCCGTGCTGCACGACCCGACCGCGGTCGCCGAGCGCATGGTGCGCCTCGCCGCCGACGGCGTGATCCGGGCGATCGACGGCACCGACGTCGCGGTGTCCGCCCAGTCCATCTGCGTGCACGGCGACAGCCCCGGCTCGGTCGCGATGGCCGCCGAGACGAAGCGCCTGCTGCAGGCCGAGGGCATCACGATCGCCCCGTTCGCCGGAGTCTGACATGGCCGTGCTCGCGACCCCCGACCAGCTCACCGCTGCGCGCGCCGCCCGCGCCGCGCACCGGGCGGGACACTCCGCGCCCACCAGCGGCGTCGCGCCGGGACTGACGCAGGCGAACCTCATCGCCGTGCCGGCCGACTGGGCGTTCGAGACGCTGCTGTACGCGCAGCGCAACCCGAAGCCCTGCCCCGTGCTCGAGGTGATCGAGCAGGGCCAGGTGGAGTCACGGCTGGCGCCGGGCAGCGACATCCGCACCGACATCGGCCGTTACCGCATCTGGCGCGACGGCGAGCTCGCGGAGGAGGTGACCGACGCGACGGCCGCGTGGGCCGAGCAGCCCGACCTCGTCGCGTTCCTCATCGGCTGCAGCTTCACGTTCGAGACCGGTCTCGTCGAGGCGGGCATCCCCATCCGTCACCAGGAGCTCGGGCGCAACGTGCCGATGTACCGCACGGCCGTGGACTGCGCGCCGGCCGGACGGCTGCGCGGCGAGATGGTCGTGTCGATGCGCCCGATCCCCGCGGACCGCGTGGCCGACGCCGTGCAGATCTCCGCCCGCACGCCGGCCGTGCACGGCGCACCCGTGCACATCGGCGACCCGGCCTCGCTGGGCATCACCGACCTGTCGACCCCGGACTTCGGCGACGCCCCCGAGCTGCGCGACGGCGAGATCCCCGTGTTCTGGGCCTGCGGTGTGACCCCGCAGGCGGCGATCATGGCGTCGAAGCCGCCGTTCGCCGTGACACACGCTCCCGGTTACATGTTCGTGACCGACGTGCCGGATGCGGAGTACCGGGTCTGATGCGCATCCTCACGGCCTCCGACGGCGCGCTCCTGGTCGAGGCGGACGACCTCGAACAGGCCATGCGACTCAACCTCGCGTGGGACGGCGTGCCCGGCGTGGTCGAGCGCATCCCCGGCGCGCGCACGGTGCTGGTGCGCTACGACCCGCTGCGCACCACGGCCGCCGCGCTCGCCGGGGTGCTCGCCGCGACCGAGGTCGACGCCGCCGAGCTCCCCGATGCGGGCGAGGTCGAGGTGCCGGTGCGCTACGACGGGGAAGACCTCGACGAGACGGCGACGCTGCTCGGGGTGTCGGCGGAAGAGCTCGTCGCGCGTCACCTCGCGGCCGACTGGCGGGTCGCGTTCTCGGGCTTCGCGCCCGGCTTCGGCTATGCGGTGAGCGACGACGCGCTGTTCGACGTGCCGCGCCGCTCGTCGCCGCGCACGCGCGTGCCCGCGGGCTCGGTCGCGGTCGCCGGAGCCTTCAGCGGCGTCTACCCCCGCGAGAGCCCCGGCGGCTGGCAGCTGATCGGCCGCACCGACCTGGCCATGTGGGACATCGACCGCGACCCTCCCGCACTGTTCGCACCCGGGCGGCGGGTGCGGTTCGTGCGGGCCGAGCGGGCCGCGGTCGTCGCGTCGGCCGAGAGCGCCGGCGGCGCGGATCCGCGCGGCGGAGAAGCCTCCGCGACCCAGGGGCCGCGCGCTCCCGGAGCCCCCGCGGTGGAGGTCGTGCGCTCGTCGCTGCAGCTGCTCGTGCAGGACGAGGGTCGCGCGGGCTATGCCGCCCTGGGCGTCTCGGCCTCCGGCATCGCGGACCGGGTGGCCCTGCGCGACGCCAACCGCGCGGTCGGCAACCCCTCCGCCGCTGCCGTCCTGGAGTGCGTGGGCGGTGCGGTGCTGCGGTTCCACGGAGCCGGGGTGGCCGCGGTGGCCGGAGCGACCGGGGATCTCACCCTCACGGACGCCGCCGGCGTGCCGCGCGACATCGCCCCCGGGGCACCGTTCGCCACGGTCGACGGCGACGAGCTCACCCTCGGTCACCCCGAGCGCGGGCTGCGCTTCGTGATCGCCGTGCGCGGGGGGATCGACGTCGCCCCGGCGCTCGGCAGCCGCGCCAGCGACACCCTCGCCGGGCTCGGCCCGCGGCCCCTCGCGGCGGGCGATGTCGTGCCGATCGGCACGGCCCCGGTGACCTCGGTGGATCCGGTCGTCCTGCCGCGCGACCTTCCCGCCCCGGGCGACACCGTGGCGCTCGAGATCACGCTCGGCCCGCGCGACGACTGGTTCACCGCGGCCGGGGTCGCCGCGCTCACCGGTCAGGAGTGGACGGTGACGCCCCGCTCCGACCGCGTCGGCATCCGGCTGCACGGCGAGGTGCCGCTGGAGCGTGCCGTGGGCGGGGAGCTACCCAGCGAGGGCGCGGTGACCGGCGCGATCCAGGTGCCGCCGGACGGTCAGCCCGTGCTGTTCCTCCCCGATCATCCGCTCACGGGCGGCTACCCCATCATCGGTGCACTCACCGACCGCAGCCTCGACCTCGCCGCGCAGCTCCCGCCGGGGGTGCACGTGCGCTTCACCGTGAAGGAGACCCCATGACCCGTGTGCTCATCGCCAACCGCGGCGAGATCGCGGTGCGCGTGATCCGCGCCTGCGCCGAGGCCGGATACACGTCGGTCGCCGTGTACGCCGATCAGGATGCGGATGCGCTGCACGTGCGGCTCGCCGACGAGGCCGTCGGCCTGGGCGGTGACACGGCCGCGAGCACCTACTTGTCGGTCGAGGCGCTGATCGACGCCGCGCGCCGCAGCGGGGCCGACGCGGTGCACCCCGGCTACGGCTTCCTCTCCGAGAGCGCGGCGTTCGCGCGGGCGGTCGAGGGCGCGGGGCTGGTGTGGATCGGCCCGTCGCCGGAGAGCATCGACGCCCTCGGCGACAAGATGACCGCGCGGCGCATCGCCCAGCGGGTCGGCGCGCCCCTCGCGGCCGGCACCGACGAGCCGCTCTCCGGCCCGGAGGAGGCCGTGGCCTTCGCCGAGGAGCACGGGCTGCCGATCGCCATCAAGGCCGCGTTCGGCGGGGGCGGCCGCGGCCTCAAGGTCGTGCGGGAGCTGTCCGAGGTGGCGGCGGCGTTCGAGGCGGCGACGCGGGAGGCCGTGGCCGCCTTCGGTCGCGGCGAGTGCTTCGTGGAGCGGTTCCTGGAGCGCCCCCGGCACATCGAGGTGCAGGTGCTGGGCGACGGCCGCGGCGGCGTGGTCGTGGTGGGCGATCGCGACTGCTCGATGCAGCGGCGCAACCAGAAGCTGATCGAGGAGGCACCGGCGCCCGCACTCGCTCCGCAGCAGCGGTCGGCGATCCACGAGGCGGCGCGGGCGATCTGCGCCGAGGTGCAGTACCGCGGGGCGGGCACCGTGGAGTTCCTGCTCGCGGCCGACGGCACGATCTCGTTCCTCGAGGTCAACACCCGCCTCCAGGTCGAGCATCCGGTGACGGAGGAGGTCACGGGCACCGACCTCGTGCGCGAGCAGTTCCGCATCGCGTTCGGCGAGGGGCCGTCGTTCACCGAGACCCCGCGGCCGTCGGGTCACGCGTTCGAGTTCCGCATCAACGCGGAAGACCCCGGTCGCGGGTTCCTTCCCAGCCCGGGGCGGGTCGAGGCGCTGCGCATCCCCGGCGGCCCCGGCGTGCGATGGGACAGCGGCATCGAGGCGGGCGACGTGGTGCAGCCCGCGTTCGACTCCCTGATCGCCAAGCTCATCGTGCACGCGGACACCCGGGAGGCCGCCCTCGTGCGAGCACGCCGGGCGCTGCGCGAGCTCGCCGTCGATGGCCCGGCGACCGTGATCCCGTTCGACCTCCGCGCGATCGACGACCCCGCGTTCGCGACCGACACCTTCGGGGTGCACACGCAGTGGATAGAGACGGTGCTGCTGCCCGCGCTCGACGCGCAGCCGCGACCGGCGGTCGCACCGGTGTCCGGGCTGCAGCGGTTCCCCGTGGAGGTCGATGGCCGCCGGGTCGTGCTCGGGCTGCCCGCGGAGCTGCTGGCGGGGATCGGCCGTCCGGTGCCGGAGCCGGCACCGGAGCCTGCGGCGGACGCGTCCGAGCTCCGGACTCCCGCGCCGGGCACGCTCGTGCGGTGGCTGCTCGACGACGGCGCGGAGGTCGCGGCGGGCGACCCGGTGGCCGTGCTCGACGCGATGAAGATGGAGACGACGGTCACCGCGCACCGCCCCGGCACTCTCACCCGCCGCGCGGAGACCGGCGCGACCGTCGCGCCCGACGCCGTCCTCGCCACGATCGCCTGACCCCCGTCCTCCCGTCCCCCGCCCTCCCGTCCCCCGTCCTCCCGCCCCCGCCCGCCCCGCCCCCGCCCGACCGGCGCGTGGGAGTGCGAAAACGCACCTCCGACGTGCGTGGGAGGTGCGTTTTCGATCCCGACAGTGGACGGGACGGGACGGGACCCCGGGCGTTACGCGGGGTCGCCGCCCAGGGGGCCGACGGGCTCGAGGGGCTTCGGGTCGTCGGCGCCGGTCTTGCGGGCGCGGGCGATCAGGTTGCCCAGGTGGTAGATGAGCAGCGCCGCGACGGTGCCGAGGACGATGCCGCCGAACGCGAAGTCGCCGAGCTGCATCGAGAACCCGGCGATGCCGATCACGAGCGACACCGCGGCCGTGTACTGGTTGACCGGGCGCGAGAAGTCCACGCGGCTGTCGACCCAGATCTTGATGCCGATGATGCCGATCAGGCCGTACAGGGCCGTGGTCGCGCCGCCCAGCACGCCGGCGGGGATCGAGTTGAACACCTCGCCGACCTTGGGGGAGAACGCGAGCAGGATCGCGAAGAGGCCCGCCACCCAGTAGACGGCGGTCGAGTACACGCGGGTCGCGGCCATGACGCCGATGTTCTCGCCGTAGGTCGTGGTGCCCGAGCCGCCGAAGCCGCCCGCGATCGTGGTCGCGACGCCGTCGGCGATCAGTGCGCGGCCGGTGTGCTTGTTGATCGACGGGTCCTCGGTCATGGTCGCGACGCCGCGCACGTGGCCGACGTTCTCGGCGATGAGCACGAGCACGACCGGCAGGAACATCGCGATGGTCGACCACGTGCCCGGCTCGACGAAGTCGGGGAGCTGGAAGTGCGGCAGGCCGACCCAGGGTGCCTCGGCGATGAGCTCGGCCGGTGTCTTGCCGCCGCGGAGGGCGTTGGGCACGTCGAACGAGCCGGTGAACGCGGCCCAGATGAAGCCGACCGCGACGCCGAGGAAGATCGAGATGCGGCCGAGGAAGCCGCGGAACAGCACCGCGAACAGGATGATCGCGACGAGGGTGATGGTCGCGGTCACCGGGTCGAGCTGGAAGTTGCTCCACGCGGTGGGGGCGAGGTTGAATCCGATCAGGGCGACGATGGCCCCCGCGACGACCGGGGGCATGAGTGCGTCGACCCATCGCAGCCCGGCGAACTGCACGACGAGCCCGACGACGGCGAGGAGCACGCCGACCGCGACGACGCCCGCGAGCGCCGAGCCGGTGCCACCCGCGGCGACGGCGGCCGTGATCGGGGCGATGAACGCGAACGAGGAGCCGAGGTAGCTGGGCAGCTGGTTCTTCGTGATGAGCAGGAAGATGAGGGTGCCGAGGCCGCTGAACAGCAGGGTCGTCGAGACCGGGAAGCCCGTCAGCGTCGGCACGAGGAAGGTGGCGCCGAACATCGCGACGACGTGCTGGAGTCCGATCGCGACGGTGGCGGACCAGCTCAGGCGCTCGTCGGGACGGACGACCGCGCCGGCCTCGACCGTGCGTCCGTTTCCGTGCAGCTTCCACAGGGCCATGCGGGCTCCTCAGGGTTCGGGGGTGGCGGGAGTGCTGAAGAAACACTACCGATTCCTGAGTGTTGCCTGAGCGCCGATCGGCCAGCCGCTCCTCTACACGGGTGACGACGTCAGCCCCACCGACGTGCGACGGGTGGAGTAGTCCGGCTCAGGCGCCCAGGCGGTCGATCAGTTCGCGGTAGCGCGCGGTCGTCCGGGCGACGACCTCGTCGGGCAGCGCGGGCGGCTCGCCCTGCTTGTCCCAGTTCGCGGCGAGCCAGTCGCGCACGATCTGCTTGTCGAAGCTCGCCATCCGCTCGGCCGGGGTGGTGCCGGTGCGCCACGCCTCGGCGTCCCAGTACCGCGAGGAGTCGCTGGTGAGCACCTCGTCGGCGAGGCGCAGGGTGCCGTCGGCGTCGGTGCCGAACTCGAACTTGGTGTCGGCGAGGATCAGGCCCCGCTCCTCGGCGATCGCCGCCGCCTTCGCGTACACGGCCAGGGAGGTGTCGCGCAGCTCGGCCGCTCGCTCGGCACCGACCAGCTCGACGACGCGGTCGAACGTGATGTTCTCGTCGTGCTCGCCCATCGGCGCCTTGTACGCGGGGGTGAACAGCGGTTCGGGCAGCCGGTCGCCGTTGTGCAGGCCGTCCGGGAGGGTGATGCCGCACACCGTGCCGTGCTCCTGATACTCGGCCCAGCCGGAGCCGGCGATGTAGCCGCGCACGACGCACTCGATCGGGAGCATCTCCAGCGACTGGGCGAGCATCGCGCGGTCGGCGACCTCCTCGGGCAGCTCGCCCGGGGCCAGGTGGTTCGGCACGTCGAGCTGGGCGAACCACCAGCGGCTGAGGCGGGTGAGCAGGGCCCCCTTGTCGGTGATGCCGGGCGACAGCACCACGTCGAAGGCGCTCACCCGGTCGGAGGCGACGACGAGGATACGGGTGTCGGCCGGGTCCTCCGAGGCGTAGAGGTCGCGGACCTTGCCGGAGTAGAGGTGTCGCCAACCGGGGATGCTCTGCGCGGTGCCTGCCGTGGGTGTGCTCACCCGCCCATTATCCCGGTCTCCCGTGGCGGCGCCCGCACAGAAGTCAAGGGGAGCGCGGGCCGCGTGCTCCCGGGGCGAGGATCGCCGCATCGAAGGGAGCGGGTATGACGAAGGATCTCGCGAAAGGCGATCGGGTGAGCTGGAACACGTCGCAGGGGCGCACGCGCGGCACGGTGGTCGAGAAGCGGACGAAGGACTTCACGTTCGCGGGGCAGCACTTCACCGCCTCGGACGAGGAGCCGGCGTATCTCGTGGAGTCGGAGAAGAGCGGCGATCGTGCGGCGCACAAGGGCTCCGCTCTGCGTCGGCTGGGGTGAGACGCCCGGAACCGGTATCGCCGCGCGACGTGGCGCCGGGAGCCTGATCGGGCGTATAGTCCACATGGACTAATCGAGGTGGGGACATGGCGAAGGACCCGGTGGACGCGCTCACGCCGCTCGGCGTGATGGTGCTCGCGCTGCTGCGCGAGAGCGACATGCACCCCTACGAGATGGTCCGGCTGCTGCGCGCTCGGCACGACGATCGGCTCATCACCGTCACCAACGGCACGCTGTACCACACGGTCGCCCGGCTGCAGCGGGCGGGGCTGCTCGCCGAGGTCGGGACCGACCGCGACGGAAAGCGGCCGGAGCGCACGACCTACACGCTCACCGACGCGGGGCGCGAGACGGTGGTCTCCTGGGTGCGTCGCGCCCTGCCCCGCATCGATCGCGAGGTCGACGCCCGGGTCGCGCTCGCCGAGGCCCACAACCTCGAACGCACCGATGTCGTCGCGCTGCTCCACGTCCGCCGCGCCGCCCTCCGGGACTCGCACGCGCTGCACCATGACGGGCTCCGCGGCGCCCGCACCAAGGGCGTCCCCGCCCAGGTCCTCGTCGAGATCGAGCGACAGGAGGCGCTGCTCGACGCGGAGCTGCGCTGGCTCGACTCCCTGCTCACCCGCCTCGACGGCGATGATCTCCCCTGGGGGCCGGACGCCT
Organism: Microbacterium sp. PF5; assembly: GCF_004794315.1. Classification (NCBI taxonomy): domain Bacteria; kingdom Bacillati; phylum Actinomycetota; class Actinomycetes; order Micrococcales; family Microbacteriaceae; genus Microbacterium; species Microbacterium sp. PF5. Next base: position 102,225 of record NZ_SSDQ01000133.1, read on the forward strand.
TCGACGACTCCGACCGCTACCGCGCTCAGCGAAAGGCTGCACAGCAATGACCGAATCCCGCCAGGCCGCAGGGCCTCAGACCGGCCCGTTCGCGGCCGGTCACGCGCCGAAGAGCCCGTGGCCCGCCCTGTGGGCGCTCGTCATCGGCTTCTTCATGATCCTCGTCGACACCACGATCGTGTCGGTCGCGAACCCGGCCATCAAGGCCGCGCTCGACCCGCAGACCAACAACCTCGACAACGTCGTGTGGGTCACCAGCGCCTACCTGCTGGCCTACGCGGTGCCGCTGCTGATCACCGGACGCCTCGGTGACCGCTTCGGCCCGAAGAACATCTACCTGATCGGGCTCGCGGTGTTCACGCTCGCGTCGCTGTGGTGCGGGCTGTCCACCACCCTCGAGGGCCTGATCGCGGCGCGTGCCGTGCAGGGCCTCGGCGCCGCTTTCATGACGCCGCAGACCATGGCCGTCATCACGCGCACCTTCCCGCCGGAGCGACGCGGTGCGGCGATGGGGCTGTGGGGGGCGACCGCCGGCGTGGCCACGCTCGTCGGCCCGCTCGCGGGCGGCCTGCTGGTGGACGGCCTCGGCTGGGAGTGGATCTTCTTCGTGAACCTGCCCGTGGGCGTCGTGGCGTTCGTGCTCGCGTGGATCCTGGTGCCGAGGCTGAAGACGCACCCGCACCGCTTCGACCTCGTCGGTGTCGTGCTGAGCGCCGTGGCCCTGTTCCTGATCGTGTTCGGGCTGCAGGAGGGCGAGAAGTTCGACTGGGGTGTGATCTGGGGTCCGATCTCGGTGTGGAGCCTGATCATCGCGGGCGTCGTGGTGCTGGCGCTGTTCATCGTGCAGCAGGCCCGCACCCGGAGTGAGCCGCTCGTGCCGCTCGGGCTGTTCCGCGACCGCAACTTCTCGGGCGCGAACGTCGCGATCGCCGCGGTCGGCTTCACGGTCACCAGCATGTCGCTGCCGATGATGTTCTTCCTGCAGACGGCCCGCGGGCTCACCCCGACCGAGGCGGCCATGCTGCTCATCCCGATGGCGGTGCTGTCGGGAGTGCTGGCTCCGGTGGCCGGCAAGATCCTCGACCGCGTCGACCCCCGGGTCATCCTCATCCCCGGACTGCTCTGCGTGGGTGGGGCGCTGCTCTGGTACTCGGCGCTGACGACCATGGACACCCCGATCCTGATGTTCCTGCTGCCGTCGGCCCTGATGGGCATCGGCAACGCGGGCATGTGGGGTCCGCTCGCGACCACGGCCACGCGCAAGCTGCCGCCGCGGCAGGCCGGTGCCGGCGCGGGCATCTACAACACGACCAGGACGATCGGCTCGGTGATCGGTTCGGCGTCGATCGCCGCGTTCATGCAGTCGCGGCTGGAGGCGAACCTGCCCGGACTGTCGGACGCGCCGGCGGGTATCAGCGGGGGCGGGTCGCTGCCGCCGCAGGTGGCGGAGGGCTTCGCGGCAGGTATGGCGCAGGCGCTGCTGCTGCCCGCGGCCGTGATCGTCGTCGCGCTCGTGGCCGCGCTGTTCCTCGGTCGCTACGACCGTGACGACGCGGCGGCTCCGGCCACCGCGGCCCCCGCCCCTCCCGCGTGAGCCGGGGGAGGCGCCTCGCCGTGTCGTGAGTCGGCGCCTCAGCGCAGCGCGAGCTGGAGGCGGGCGCTGAGGCGGTCGGCGGCACCGCGCGCCCGCCGGGCGTGACCTCGCTCCGGCTCTTCCAGGGCGATCCGCACGTCGGACCCGTCCGGGAGCGCGGCCGCGGCCACGTGCACGGTCTGCGGGCCCGAGAACGCGGAGCCGCGGGTCGTGAACACGACGCGTCGGTCATCGACGATGCGCCACTCGGCGTGGTGGCGCCGTTCGGCGATCCGCCGGACGGCGGCGAGCACGGAGTCCGCCTCGGCTGACGTGTGGAAGCTGGTGTGCGCGACGGCACGCATCGGTCCCCCCGATCCTGTGTCTGACAGGGCGTCTGCCCCCGCATGCCCTGCTGATGAGACGACGCGACAGCCGGTTCATTACGCGGGTTCCGCGGACTCCGGCGTTCCGGTTCAGCCGGTTCACAGGGTTAGGGTGGATGGTCGGCGGCCGCCGGGTCGCCCCATCCGAACCTCCGAGGAGCACTCGACGTGAGCCGAAATCCATCCTCCACGGCGCGCCGCCTGCGCCGCTTCGCCCGGACGGCGACCGCCTCCGCGCTCGCCGCGCTCGTCGCCGCCGGGGCGCTCCTCGCCGGAGCCGCGCCCGCCGCGGCCGAGGGCGAGACCTACGTGATCGGCACCGACACCACGTTCGCCCCGTTCGAGTTCACGGACGCGAACGGCGAGCTCGTCGGCATCGACATGGACCTGCTGCGCGCGATCGCGAAGGACCAGGGCTTCGAGGTCGAGATCCGCCAGCTGGGCTTCGACGCCGCCGTGCAGGCCCTCCAGTCCAACCAGGTCGACGCGGTGATGGCCGGCATGTCGATCACCGAGGAGCGTCAGCAGACGTTCGACTTCAGCGACCCGTACTTCACCAGCGGGGTGCAGCTGGGGGTGCTGGAGTCCAGCGACATCGAGTCGCTCGACGACCTCGACGGCAAGGCGGTCGCGGTCAAGACCGGCACGCAGGGCCAGACCTTCGCCGAGGAGAACCAGGAGAAGTACGGCTTCCGCATCACGCCATACCAGGACACGACCGACATGGTCGATGCCGTGAAGGCCGGGCAGGCGGTCGGCTACTTCGAGGACTTCCCGGTGCTCGCGTACGGCATCCAGCAGGGGTCGGGCTTCCGGCTGATCGGCGACCCGGAGCTCGGCGGCGAGTACGGCTTCGCGGTCAACAAGGGGCAGAACGCCGAGCTGCTGGAGATGTTCAACGCGGGGCTCGCGAACCTCCAGGACTCGGGCGAGTACGACGAGATCGTCGACACGTACCTCGCCTCGGGTGAGGGCGAGCCGAGCGCGCAGCCCACCGACATCATCTCGGTGGCGGTGAAGTACTGGCCCGCGCTCATGCAGGGTCTGTGGCTCACGATCCTCGCCACGATCGTCGCGGTGGTCGCGGCCTTCATCCTCGGCATCATCTTCGGCTTCGGGCGCATCTCGAAGTTCGCGCCGTTCCGCTGGGTCGCCACGGCCTACGTGTACGTGTTCCGCGGCACCCCGATCCTGATCCAGGCGTTCTTCGTCTTCTTCGCGATCCCGCAGCTGATCCCCGACCTGAAGTTCGACCCGTTCGTGGCCGGCGCGATCACCCTGTCGCTCAACACCGGTGCGTACATGACCGAGATCATCCGCGGCGGCATCCAGGCGGTCGACCCCGGTCAGGCCGAGGCCTCGCGTTCGCTGGGCCTGAGCCACTGGAAGACGATGCGCAAGGTCGTGCTGCCGCAGGCGTTCCGCATCATGATCCCCTCGTTCGTGAACCAGGGCATCATCACCCTCAAGGACACCTCGCTCATCAGCGTGATCGGCCTCGCGGAGCTGACCTTCGTGTCGCGCCAGATCATCGCCTCCACCTACCTGTCGGCGCAGGTGCTCACTATCGTCGCCATCATCTACTTCGTCGTGATCACGCTGCTGACGCTGCTCGCGAACCGCCTGGAGAGGACGCTCAACGCATGAGCAAGATCGACGTCAGGAACCTGCACAAGTCGTTCGGCGACAACGAGGTCCTGAAGGGCATCGACCTCACGGTCGACGACGGCGAGGTCGTCGCGGTGATCGGGCCCTCCGGCTCGGGCAAGTCCACGCTGCTGCGCTGCCTCAACAAGCTCGAGGAGCCGACCTCGGGGCACGTCGTCATCGACGGGGTCGACCTCACCGACAAGAGCGTCAAGCTCGACGAGGTGCGCCAGCGCATCGGCATGGTCTTCCAGCACTTCAACCTGTTCCCGCACATGACCGTGCTGGAGAACATCACCCTCGCGCCGGTCGAGCTCGGCCGCATGACCAAGGCCCAGGCGCGCGAGCGGGCGCTGTCGCTGCTGGAGCGCGTGGGACTGTCGGAGAAGGCGGACGCCAAGCCCGCCTCGCTCTCCGGCGGCCAGAAGCAGCGGGTCGCCATCGCCCGTGCGCTCGCGATGGACCCCGAGATCATGCTGTTCGACGAGGCCACCAGCGCGCTCGACCCGGAGATGGTCGGCGAGGTGCTGCAGGTGATCCGCGACCTGGCCGAGGGCGGCATGACCATGGTGCTGGTCACGCACGAGATGGGTTTCGCGCGCGAGGTGTCCGACCGCACGGTGTTCATGGACGGCGGTGTCGTGGTCGAGGAGGCTGCGCCGGCCGAGCTGTTCGGCTCCCCCAAGAACGAGCGCCTGCAGGACTTCCTGTCGAAGGTGCTCTGACCGTACTCGTCCGCGTCGTTCCGCGAAAGGAGCGGGCTACTCGCGGACGGGTGCGGGGTGGCGACGGATGGTCGCGCTGACCAGCGCCGCGACGGCGCAGAGGCCGGCCGCGGCGAACCACGCGACCGTGTACTGACCGGTGTGGTCGCGCACGAGCCCCGCGAGGATCGAGGCGATGCCCGCACCGATCTGATGGGCGGCGAACACCCAGCCGAACACCAGCGGGCCGCGGTCGCCGAACACCTCGCGGCACAGCGCGATCGTCGGTGGCACCGTGGCGACCCAGTCGAGGCCGTAGATCACGATGAACACGATGATGCTGGGCTGCACCTCGGCCGACAGCAGGCTGGGCAGGAACAGCAGGCTCACCCCGCGCAGGGCGTAGTACGCGGCGAGCAGGATGCGCGGGTTGACGCGGTCGGTCAGCCAGCCGGAGAACACGGTGCCCGCGATGTCGAAGATCCCGACCACGGCCAGGAGCCCGGCGGCGGTCGTGGTCGGCATGCCGTGGTCGTGCGCGCTGGGGATGAAGTGCGTGCCGATCAGGCCGTTGGTGGTCGCGCCGCAGATCGCGAAGCCGATCGCGAGGGCCCAGAACGTCTTGGTGCGGGCGGCCTCGCGGAGCGTGTGGAGGGCGAGGGCGGCGGCACCCCAGGCGTTGCCTCGGGGCAGGGGTGCCGGTGGGGAGGCGGGCGCGGGCTCGCCGTACCGTCCGACGCCGAGGTCGCTCGGGCGGTTGCGCACGAAGATCCACACCAGGGGCGCGACCGCGAGCGCGCCGCCCGCGATGATGAACGACGCCCCTCGCCAGCCGATGTCCTCCGCCGCGGCCGCGATGACCGGCAGGAAGATCAGCTGTCCGGTGGCGCTGCCCGCGGTGAGCACGCCGGACACGAGACCGCGGCGCGTCGCGAACCAGGTGTCGGTGATGGTCGCAGCGAACACGAGCGCCATCGACCCGGTGCCGAGTCCGATCAGCACGCCCCACGTGAGGATGAGCTGGGCGGGGGTGGCGACGAGCACGCTCAGGGCGGCGCCCGCACCGATCACGAACAGGGCGGTGACGGTGACCGCGCGGATGCCGAAGCGTTGCATGAGCGCGGCCGCGAAGGGGGCGATCAGCCCGTACAGCAGCAGGTTGACGGAGACCGCGAGCGACAGCTCGGCCGTCGTCCAGCCGAACTCCTCCTCCAACGGCACCATGAGCACGCCCGGCGCCGCCCGGAACCCCGCGGCGCCGATCAGGGCGATGAGGGCGACGAGCGCGACCGTCCAGGCGGGGTGGAGGCGGCGACGGCGTGCGGGTGGGTCCTGTACGGGCTCGTCGACGGACTCGGCGGTCATGCGTTCGCCCCGGTGTGCAGCGCGAACGGCTCGCCGCCCATGCTGCGCCGGGCCCACCGGGTGCTGTGCGCGTCGAGCGGGGCGTCGCAGTGCGCGCACCAGTCCACGGAGACGGCGGTGTCACCGCAGCGCGCGCACGAGACCTCGAGCCCCCAGGGGCCGTCCGGGTCGGTCGTGCGGCTGAAGCGGGCGTACGCGTGGAGGATCGGCAGTGTCGCGAGTCCGGCGTCGGTCAGGCGGTAGCCGCTGCGAGCCTCGCTCGGGTCTTCGCGGGTCAGGAGCCCGGCGTCGTGCATGGCGGTGAGCCGGCGCGACAGCACGGAGTCGGCGGCACCCGTGGCCGCGCGCAGCTCGTCGAAGCGGGTGCGGCCGGAGAACAGCTCGCGAAGAAGAAGGAGGACCCAGGGGTCGGCGAGCACGTCGGCCGAGCGGGCGATCGGGCACGTCGCGGACGACCAGTCGGAACGGAGGGGCATGCCGTCACTTTCTTGAAGAAAGTCGGCGGTGTCAAGCCGATCCCCGCAGAACGGCAGGATTCGCGCGACCCCTGTCGCAACCGCTCCCTCCCGCCGGGCCGCGCGCTACTCGGCGACGCGGGCGGCGATGTCGCTGCGGAAGTGCGCGCCCTCGAGTCGGATGCGCCCGATCGCGTCGTACGCGCGGTCGCGCGCCGTGCGGAAGTCCGGAGCGACGGCGACCACGTTCAGCACGCGGCCGCCCGTGGCGATGAGGGAGCCTCCGGGCGCGTCGGGACTCGCGGTCGCGGCATGCACCAGGCGCACACCCTCGACCTCGGCCGCCGCGTCCAGGCCCTCGATCGGACGGCCGGTCTGCGGCGACTCCGGGTAGCCCTCGCTCGCGAGGACCACGGTGATGGCGGCGTCGTCACGGAACTCCGGCTCCGGCTGATCCTCGAGCGTGCCCGAGGCCGCGGCGAACAGCAACTGCGACAGCGGGGTCTGCAGCCGCGGCAGCACGACCTGCGTCTCGGGGTCGCCGAAGCGCGCGTTGAACTCGATCACCCGCACGCCGTTCGGGGTGAGGATGAGCCCGGCGTACAGCAGCCCGATGAACGGCGTGCCCTCCGCGTCGAGCTGCCGGACCACGGGGAGCGCCACGTCGCGCGTGACCTCCTCGACGAAGGCCTGCTCGCTGCCGAACTGCTCCGCGAGCCACGGCAGCGGGGAGTACGCGCCCATGCCGCCCGTGTTGGGACCGGCGTCGCCGTCGTACGCCCGCTTGAAGTCCTGCGCGGGGCTGAGCGCCCGCACGGTGTCGCCGTCGCTCAGGAAGAACAGCGACACCTCGGGACCGGACAGGAACTCCTCCACGAGCACGGGCCCGGCGGGAAGATACTGCGCGGCGTGCGCGAGCGCCTCGGCGCGGTCGTCCGTCACGATCACGCCCTTGCCCGCGGCGAGCCCGTCGGCCTTGACCACGTACGGGGCGCCCAGGTCGTCGAACGCGGCCTCGACCTCAGCGGTCGTCGCGGCACGCACGGCCCGCCCGGTCGGCACGCCCGCGGCGTCCATGACCCGCTTGGCGAACGACTTCGACCCCTCCAGCTGCGCCGCGGCCCTGCCCGGTCCGAACACGGGGATGCCGCGCTCGCGGAGCTCGTCGGCGACACCGGCGACCAGTGGAGCCTCCGGCCCGATCACGACGAGGTCGACCGCGTGCTCGTTCGCGAACGCCGTGACCGCGGCCGCGTCGAGCGGGTCGACCGACACGGGCGTCGCGTCGTGCGCGATGCCGGCGTTGCCCGGGGCGACGACGATCTCGTGCTCCACCTCCTCTGCGCGCAGGGCGAGGATGATCGCGTGCTCACGGGCACCGGAACCGAGGACGAGGATCTTCACCCGTCCAGCCTACCGAGGCCGGTACAGCGGGTTTCGGCCGTCCGCGCGTCACAGCTCGATGGGCCGCTCCACGGTCGCATCCCACGGCACCGTCCAGCCGGTGGCGTCGAACAGGGCATCGAGCACCATGGCCGTGAACCCCCACACGATGGTGCCGTCCACGTCGAACGCCGGGCCGCGGAACGTGCGGCCCATCCGCGACAGCGTCGAGGTGAACCGGGTCGCGGGGTCGAGCAGCTGGGCCACCGGCACGCGGAACACCTCGACGGTCTCCGCATGATCGACGGCGACGACCCGCGACGGCGACTGCCACCACGCGAGCACGGGTGTGACGAGGTGGTTGCTCGCGGCGAGCGGGATGACCGGGAGGGTCGACAGCACCTCGACCCCCGCGGGGTCGAGCCCTGTCTCCTCCTCGGCCTCGCGCAGCGCGGTGGCCACGGCATCCGCGTCGGTCGGCTCGACGCGACCACCGGGGAACGACACCTGCCCGGGGTGGGACGACAGCGTGGGGGCGCGGCGCTGCAGCAGCACGTCGAGGTCGCGCGAGACGGCGGCGTCGGCGGCGGGTGCCGGGGTGCGGTCGAGCACGCCGAACAGGATGAGCACGGCGGCGTCGTGCGCGGTGCGCGGGTCGGCGAGCGGGGGGATCGGCACGCCCCAGGAGTGATCCGTGGCGGCGGCGAGCAGCTCGGCGCGCGCGCCCTGGGGGTGCATGCTCATACCCCGAGCTTAGGCCGCGGCCGGGTGCGGGGGCCGCGGTTCTAGGGTGGAGCCATGGCGAGGAAGATCGACATCATCGACGGTCGTGCGGCGCTCGACGCCGTCCGGGCGGCGGAGGCGGCGGGCGAGAGGCCCCCGCGCACGTCGCTCGCGACCGCGGTGCGGTATCTGCTGCAGCTGCTCGACGAGAAGGCACCGGGCAACAGCGTCGAGGTGCGGGTGCCGCCGTTCGGGGCCGTGCAGGTGATCCAGGGCCCGCGGCACACCCGGGGCACCCCGCCGAACGTCGTGGAGATGGACGCGGCGACCTGGATCGCGGTCGCCACGGGGGCCGAGGCCTGGACCGCCGCGGCCGAGTCCGGTCGGGTGCACGCCTCCGGCACCAGGGCCGACCTCGCCGGGGTGCTGCCGCTGCGGCCCTAGCGTCGCGCGACCACGAGGGGCACGCCCGTGGCCGGGTGGGGGAACACGTCGACGGGTTGCCCGTAGACCTGCTCGATCCGGGAGGCCGTGAGCACCTCGGCCGGGGTTCCGCCGGCGGTGACGCGGCCGTCCGCGAGCAGGGTCACGCGGTCGGCGTGCGCGAGCGCGGCATTCAGGTCGTGCAGCACGATGGCCACCGCGGCCCCCTCGGCGGCGCGGGCGCGGAGGAGCCGCATGACGTCTTCGTGGTGCTTGAGGTCGAGGGCCGCGGTGGGCTCGTCCAGCAGCAGCACGCCGGTGCTCTGGGCGATCACCCGGGCCAGGGCCACGCGGGCGCGCTCGCCGCCGGAGAGGGAGGGCACCGCGCGGGGCCTGAGCGCCGTGACCTCGGTCTGCCTCATGGCGTCCGCGACGATCCGGTCGTCGTCGTCGGCCGCGGGGGTGCGCGCCCACGGGGTGCGGCCCATGCGCACGACCTGTTCCGCGGTGAACGGAAAGGTGACCGTGTTCTCCTGCAGCAGCACGGCCCGCTGCTGCGCGAGGGCACGCGGCCGCAGGTCTCGCAGCGGGCGGCCGTCGAGGAGCACCTCCCCGGAGGCCGGGGCGACGTCGCCCGCCAGCACGCCGAACAGGGTGGACTTGCCCGCGCCGTTCGGTCCGACGAGCGCGTGCACCTCGCCCGCGTGCACGTCGATCGAGGCGTCGTGGAGGATGGTGCGTCCCTCGCCCACGCGCACCGTGAGTCCGGTGCCCCGCAGCCGCGGCATCACGCCCACCCTCCCGAGCGACGGCGCGTGCGCACCAGCAGCCAGAGGAAGAACGGCCCGCCCACGAGGGAGGTGATCATGCCGATCGGAAGGTCGGCCAGGGGAACGGCCGTGCGGGCGACGAGGTCGGCGACCGCGATGAGCAGCGCGCCGCCGAGGGCCGAGGCGATCACGAGGGGCAGGTGTGCGGGTCCGATCATCATGCGCATGAGGTGCGGCACGACGAGGCCGGCGAAACCGATGATCCCGGCGAACGCGACCGCGGCGCACACCAGCAGCGCGACGGTCACGATGACCACGAGGCGCAGCAGCTCGACGCGCACGCCGAGGTGCCGGGCGGTGCGCTCGCCGAGGGCGAAGAGGTCGAGGCTCGGCGCGACGATCAGGGCGACCACGACGCCGATCGCGACGAGCGGCGCCACGAGCTGGATGTTCGACCAGAGGGCCCCGTTGAGCGACCCGAGCTGCCAGAACACGATCTGCTCGCGCGTCGACGTGGTGCCGAGGAAGGTGAAGAACGCCATGCCCGCCCCGGCGATGGCGTTGATGGCGATGCCGGTGAGCAGCAGGGTCACGACCTCGGTGCGGCCGCCCGAGCGGCTGAGGAGGTAAACGGAGAAGACCGCGACCAGCCCGCCCAGGAACGCGAACGCGGGGGTGGTCCACATGCCGAACGTGGCGAGGCCGAACGTGATGCTGGCCGCCGCACCGAGCGCCGCGCCCGACGAGACACCCACCACGCCCGCGTCGGCGAGGGGGTTGCCGAAGATCGCCTGCATGAGCACGCCGGACACCGCGAGCGCGGCGCCCACGAGCAGGCCGAGCACCAGGCGCGGCAGTCGCAGGGTGTAGATCACGCCGTAGTCCGTGGCGGCGTCCGGCGCCCAGGCGGTGTCGACGCCGAGGCCCCGCAGCAGCACGCCCAGCAACGCCGTGGGCGACAGGTCGTACTGACCGCTGGTGATCGAGACGACGCACGTGACGGCGAGGGCGACGAGGAGCCCCGTGACGACCAGCCCGAAGCGCAGTCCGCGGTGCCGCGCCGGCGTGGGGGTGACGACCTCGCCGCTCACTGGGGCGGCTCGGCGGTGTACAGCGCGCGGGCGAGGGCGCCGATCACGTCGGCCGACCGGGGACCGAAGCTCAGGATCTCCGCGTCGGCCATGTCGATCACCCGGCGGTTCGCCCCGGCGGGGGTCTGTGCCACGGCGGGGATCCGTTCGATCAGCCCGTCGATGCCTCCCACGGACTCCAGGCCGTCGGTCATCATGACGAGCACGTCCGGCTGCGCGGCGACCAGGGCCTCCGCTGTCATCGGCTTCATGCCGTCCCAGCCGATCTCGGAGGCGACGTCGACACCGCCGACCGCATCGATGAGCGAGTCCGCCCCCGAGTCCGCGCCGAAGATGTAGTAGACGTTGGCGCTGCCGCGCACGTAGAGGAACAGCATGCGGGCGCGGTCCTCCGGTGCGGCCGGGGTCACCTGCGCGATTTCGCCGAGCACGGACGCCACCCGCGCATCGAGGCGCTCGATCAGCTCGGCGCCGCGGCTGGGCACCCCGAGCGCGGCGGCGATCTCGGTGACGAGCGCATCGGTGGTGTCGAGGCGACGGTCGCCCGAGATGACGACGACCGCGATCCCGGCGTCCCGGAGCTGCTGGCGGACTTCCTTCGGGCCGATCGTGGTGTCGGTGAGAATGACGGTGGGAGCGAGCCCGAGGATCGCCTCGGGGTTGAGCGTGTGGCCGGTCTTCGTGACCACGGGCAGCTCCTCGGTGCCGGGGAACAGCGTCGAGGAGTCACGGCCGACCACCTGGTCGCCGAGGCCGAGCGCGAACACCGTGGACGCGATCGTGCCGGAGATGTCGATCGGGAGGATGCGGTCGACGTCGGTCACCTCGACCGTCCGACCCTCGCTGTCGGTCACCGTCACGGGCAGCTGGGGCGCGGTGCGGTCGTCGACCGGGGTGATCGCGTGGCTGGCGAGGCAGGCGGTCGCGGGACCCGTGGCGGTGCGGACGTCGTCCACGAGGTCGAGCTCGGTGAGGGGGACCGAGGCCTGAGGGCAGGTGTCGTCGACGGCCGGCGGGGCTGCGGCGGTGGCGTCGGGGTCGGCGCAGGCGGCGAGTCCGACGGCGAGAGCGGCAGCCAGGACGAGGGCGGAGAGGCGTCGCATTAGGCAAGGCTATCCTAAAACTTGACGCTGTCGTGGCGAGCGCCCTACGCTCGGGATCGACGGCTTACTTAGCTGAGCCTAACCAATATTCCATCCTCGCCCGACTGCCCGTGCGGCCTCGCCGGAGCGCTCCCGAGCGCGCCCGGCGGCCGTGGAGAATCGTGAACGACACAGCCATCGCATCCCCCGGGAGCCCGCGCCTGCGCGCCCTGCTCGCCGCCCTGATCTCCGTCCTCCTCATCGCCGCCGGGGCGGTGATCGTCCCACCCGCGCACGCCGCCGGCGGAACCGTGACCCCCACCGTCACCTCCGCAGACACCGCCGGTCTCACCGTGCAGGTGCAGGCGAGCGGTCTGCCCGACGTGACCGGCACCTACGCCGCGCTCATCGTGAAGGGCACCGAGAGCGGTCTGACCGGGTCCGGCGGCTACGCCGCGTTCGCGCTGCCGTTCCCGCGCGTGGAGGGCGGCGCGAGCAGCTTCGCCCTCACCGCCGCCGTGGGATCGCTCGACCGCACGAAGGCGTACGAGGTGCTCGTATGGCAGCAGCACTCCAACCCGAACGAGACGACCATCTACGGCCGCGGCGACGTGGCGATCTCGGCGGCACAGTGGGATGCCCTGTTCGGCACCACGCCGACCGATCCCGGTGAGACCGACCCGGGCACCGATCCGGGGGAGACCGACCCGGGCACCGATCCCGGTGAGACCGACCCGGGAGAGACGGACCCCGGCGAGACCGACCCCGGCGAGACCGACCCGGGCGAGACGGACCCGGGCGAGACGGATCCGGGTAGCGACCCGGGCACCGATCCCGGAGAGGGCGAGCCGTCCGCGGCGATCGAGGTGTTCCTCGCCGACGGCGTGACCCCCGCGACCGGCGTCGCGCTCTGGGCCGGTGACCGGATCGTCGTGAAGGGCAGCGGCTACGACCCGACCGCGAACGTCGGCGGGCGCGGCGTGCCCATCCCCGCGCACCTGCCGCAGGGCACCTACGTGGTGTTCGGTAACTTCGGTGCGGACTGGCAGCCGTCCACGGGCGCCGCATCGTCGACACGCTCCGTCGGTGCCCAGGCCTGGGCGCTCGCCGAGGGTGTGCTGGACCAGGTGCCCGCGCAGTATCAGGGCGCGATCCGTGCGCAGTGGGTCGACATCTCCGCCGACGGCTCGTTCCAGGTGACGCTCACCCTGAAGGACACGCCCGCGACCCCCGGCTCTTACGGTGTCTACACCTACGCGGCAGGCGGTGTGCGCAACGCCGACCAGGAGCGCAGCGTCGCCCTGGACTACCGCATCGCCCCCACGCTCACCGCGTCGGTGGAGTCCGCCACCGCGAAGGACGGCCTGACCGTCACGGCAGCCGCGGCGAAGCTCGGCGCGGTCACCGGCGCCTACGTGGCGCTCATCAAGGCGGGGACCGAGGCCGACGTCACGGCCGGCGGCGGCTTCCTCGCGATGCAGTACGAGCGGAACATCGACGCCGGTGCGTTCACGGTCGACCTGAACACCGCCGCGAAGAACCTCGACCGCACCCAGACCTACGAGGTGATCGTGTGGAAGCAGCACACGATGCCGAACGACGCCACGATCCACGCGCGCGCCGCGGTCACGATCACCGACGCGCAGTGGACGGCGCTGCTCGGCGACGAGCCGGAGGAGCCGGCGGAGCCGAAGCCGCCCGTGACGCCGACGACGCCGCCGGTGAGCGTGCCGGGCGGCTCGCTGCGCTGGGCCATCTCCACGTCGTTCGCGAACTACGTCGCCGGTCCCATCGCGCAAGGCGCCATCCAGGTGTCCGGCGGCGCGACGCGCTCCGGCGGACAGTTCCAGTTCGGGCAGACCGTCGGCGGCGACTACGACGCGAGCACCGGCCTCGGCAGCGTGGTCTACCGCGGCGCCGTGCGCTTCACCGGTCACCACGGCGTGCTCGACGTCACGGTCTCCGACCCCGTGGTGCGGGTGACCTCGGCGGGAGCAGCGACGGTGTACGTGACCAGCGGCGGCGCCCAGGTGCCGTTCGCGACGCTCGACCTGACGCGCGCGGCCCGGATCACGGCGAACGGAGCCGTGACCTACTCGGGCGCCCCCGCCACGCTGACGGCCGCCGGTCGTGACCGCGTGCTCTCGGGCTACTCCACCACGCTCGACCCGGTCACGTTCACTATCGGCTCGGCCGCCGCGGCACCCTCGGGGTCGACCGGCACCGTCGCCGCCGCTGCGGTCGTGAAGCGGGCAACGCTCCCCGCGACCC
>NZ_SSDQ01000134.1:0-296 GCF_004794315.1 Microbacterium sp. PF5
CCGGTCATGATGCCAGCACGAGACGTGGGGCGAGGAGCGCCGCCGTGCGCGGACCGGGACCGCGTGGAGTACGCCCTGGAACGCGCGCAGCTCAGCTACCACGCCCTTCAGCTCAACGCCACGCGCGGCGACCTGGCCGACGTGAACGGCATCACGGCGGAGTCGCTCGCCGGGCTGGGCGCTGTCCTTCTATCCCGCGATCTGGGCCGTGCCGGCCGACGCCATCACCACCAGCGACCTCTACCTGCTGCCCAGCGGCCAGGTGCAGGTAGGTGAACAGGGTGAGATCGTCGCGC
>NZ_SSDQ01000135.1:0-15680 GCF_004794315.1 Microbacterium sp. PF5
AGGAGCCCGCCCGTGCCGAGGGCGATGCCGAGCGGGTCGGCGGCCGTGGCGGCCGCGTCGGCGTCCGCGGTGTCCGCCTCCCCGTCGCCGTGGGCGCCATGCATCGACGCCTCCGCATCCGTGACCGTGACGACGGGAGCGGGGGCATCGAGCGCGTGCGGGTCCTCACCCTCCTCGGCGAGCTGCGTCCATTCGGTCGCACCGTCGACGCACTGCTGCACCACCGGGAAGGCGAGCGTCTCGGGCGTCTTCTCGTCGAGCCCGACCGACATGCTGACCGCGCCGCGGAGGTCGGTCGGCACCGGCGTGAGCGCGGTGTACGTGACGGCGCTCACGAGGCCGTCGTCACCGCGCTCGACCTGGATGGTCCAGTCGCCGTCCAGGGTCGGGGCGACGGAGGTGAGGCCGTCCGGCATGGTGATGCGCAGTGCCGTGGTCGGCGAGGTGCCGCAGCCGTGGGCGAACGAGAACGTGAGCACGCCGTGGTCGCCGGCGGCGAGCTCATCCGGGCTGACGGACACGTGGGCTCCCGCCATGAGCGGAACCGCGAGGGCGAGGGCGACCCCGCCGAGCGCGCCGGTCGTGGCGACGAGGGCCCGGCGGGAGCGCGGACGACGAGGGGACGTGGTGGTACGGGACATGATTCTCCAGAAAAGGTGTGCGGGCGCGCCGGAGGGCGCGCAAAGGGTGGCCGAGGGTTCGGCCGTGATTCTCGGGCGGCGGGTCAGCCGCGTGCGCACACCGGGGGGCCGCGCCGGGAGACGGCGGCGGCCACGGCACGGTCGAGGGGAGCGAAGCGCAGCGGACGCAGCGGGGTCGGGCGGCGATGGCCGGAGAAGCCCGTCGGCGACGCGCGACGCACGAGAGCGCGGAACCAGTCGGCGACGGCCCGCAGGAGGCGTTCGGCGTGCCACACCAGCAAAGTGGTCAGCACGGCGGCGCCGGCGTGCGCGAGGAGCATCGTCGCGTCGACGGGCGCGACGGAGACGGTGCCGCTCAACGCTGCCAGGTCGAAGTGATGGACGTGCGGGCCGATCGCGCCGTCGACGTCCGCGGTGGGGGAGCCGAGCAGCTGGAACACCAGGTGGAACACGGCTTGAGACACGAGCACGGCGACCGCGACGCGCCAGCGCGACCGACGGAGCCCGAGGAGGGCGGCGGTCGGTGCCAGGAACAGCACCGTGACCGCGAGGATCAGCAGCGGGTGGGGTGCCGCGCCGCCTCCGATGGTGTGGGACACCGCGGCGATGAGGGTCGCGGTGGCGGACACGGCGGCGGCGCGCAGGAGTCGCAGCTGCCGGGTGGTCACCATCCCAGCCTAGCCAAGCGGCGCGGGCGGGGCGGATTCCTAGCTGCGGGCAGTACCGTGGGCGGGTGGAAATCCTGCTCTATGTGGGCGGCATCCTGTTCATGCTGATCGGCCTCGGCCTCTCGATCGGTCTGCACGAGGTCGGCCATCTCGTCCCCGCGAAGCTCTTCGGCGTGCGCGTCGGCCAGTACATGATCGGCTTCGGCCCGCGGCTGTGGTCGAAGCGGATCGGCGAGACCGAGTACGGCTTCAAGCTGCTCCCGCTCGGGGGGTTCATCTCGATGTCCGGCATGTATCCGTCGTCGAAGGGGGAGCGTCCGGCATCCGGGGCGTTCCGCACGCTCATCCAGGACGCCCGCTCGGCCAACGACGAGACGATCGCCGAGGGCGCGGAGGACCGGGTCTTCTACAAGCTGCCGGTGTGGAAGCGCGTGATCGTGATGCTCGGCGGTCCGCTGATGAACCTGGTCCTGGCCGTGGTGATCTTCACGGTGCTCGTGTGCGGCATCGGCGTGCAGCAGGGGACGACGACCATCTCCGCGGTGAACGAGTGCGTGGTGCCCGCGTCGTCGACCGCCACCGAGTGCGCCCCGGACGACCCGGATTCCCCCGCGGCGGAGGCGGGGGTGCGACCCGGTGACGTGCTGGTGTCGATCGACGGTCAGCCCGTGTCGACCTTCGAGCAGGCGACGACGATCGTCCAGGCCTCGCCCGGCGAGACGCTCGAGCTGGTGGTGCGCCGCGACGGGGCCGAGCAGACGCTGAGCCTCACGCCCATCGCGGCGGAGCGCACCATCACCGACGCGAGCGGGCGGCCCGTGCTCGACGATCAGGGCGACCCGGTCGTGCGCGAGGTCGGGTACGCGGGGATGATCTCGCAGATGGGCTTCGTGCAACAGCCGCTGAGCGCCGGACCGGAGATGGCCGCCGAGAACGTCGCGAGGGTGGCGTCGCTCATCGTCACACTGCCCGTGCGGTTGTGGGATGTGGGTGTGTCCCTGGTCACCGGGGGTGAACGCGACCCGAACGGCCCGTTGAGCGTCGTCGGCGTCGGGCGCCTGGCCGGCGAGGTCGCGGCGACCGATGCCCCGATCCTCAACCGGTTCGCCGTCCTCCTGGGGCTGTTGGGGTCGCTCAACGTGGCGCTGTTCGTGTTCAACCTGATCCCGCTGCTGCCGCTCGACGGCGGTCACATCGTGGTCGCGCTGTGGGAGGGGATCAAGCGGGCATGGGCGAAGCTCTTCCGGCGCCCGCCGCCCGCACCCGTGGACGCCACCCGGCTGGTGCCGCTGACGGTGGTGGTGGCCGTCCTGCTGATCGGGATGGGCGCGCTGCTCCTCGTCGCCGACCTGTTCAACCCCGTCAAGCTGCTCGGCTGACCGGCCCGCCACCGGCGCCGGTCACGCGAGGGCGTACGACACCAGGCGTTCGAGCGTGCGGATGCCGTCGCGCGACAGGATCGACTCCAGGTGTCCCTGCACGGACGCGAAGCGCGGGCCGCGGAGTGCGAACACGTCGCCGGAGCCCGGGTCGGCGGAGACCTCCGCATCCCCGATCCGCGTGGCACCGGGTGTCACACGCGCGGTGAAGGTGTTGTAGAACCCGATCGAGGCGTCCTCGCCGAACACGGGCACCGACTTCTGCAGTCCCTGATGCGGGGCGGCCAGCGGGACCAGCGCTGCGCCCTGACGGTCCGCGAGGATCTGGTGGCTCAGGCACACGGCGAGCAGGGGGGCCTCGGCGTCGAGCCGTCGCTCCACGACCGCGCGCATCCGGGCGATCCGCGCGCTGCCGGTATCGCGGGGGTCGCCGGGGCCGGGGCCCGCGACGACGAGGTCGGCCGCGGCCACTGCGTCGTCGGTCACGGCATCCCAGGCGGAGATCGTCACGTCCAGGCCGAGGTGACGCAGCTGGTGGGCGAGCATCGTGGTGAAGCGATCCTCGGCATCGACCACGAGGGCGGAGCGCCCCGTGAACGGGCCGGTGAACTCCTCGCCCTGCGGGTTCAGCCAGAACTCGGCGAGGCGGGCGTTGCGGGAGGACAGCAGCGCGGCGATCTCCGGGTCGTCGGCGAGGGAGCGGCGTGCACCGGGGGCATCGGCGTCGCTGCGAGCCTCGGCCGCACGGTCGCGGTCGATCGCCCCGATGGCGCCGAGCACGCCCGCCGCCTTGCCGTGGGTCTCGGACACCTCGCCGTGCGGGTCGGAGTGGCGCACGAGGGTCGCGCCGACGGGGACGCTGAGCTCGCCGTCGGCGAGATACACGGTCCGGATGAGGATCGGGGCGTCGAGGTCGTGCCCGCCGTCGGCGTTCGGGGTGAACAGCGCTGCGACGCCCGAGTAGTAGCCGCGGGGCTTCTTCTCGTGGCGACGGATCACCGCGCACGCGTTCTGCATCGGTGAGCCCGTGACCGTGGGAGCGAACATCGTCTCGCGGAGGATGTCGCGCGGATCCATGCCGCTGCGTCCGCGGAGCATGTACTCCGTGTGGGTGAGGCGGGACATCTCCTTGAGGTGCGGGCCGGTGATGCGCCCGCCGTCGGCGCAGACGGCGCTCATCATCTTGAGCTCCTCGTCCACCACCATGAACAGCTCCTCGGTCTCCTTGGTGGAGGCGAGGAAGTCGGCGAGGGTCCCCTTGGTCGAGCCCCCGGCCGGGTGCCGGAAGGTGCCGGAGATGGGGTTCATGGTGACGACGCCCTCACGCGCGACGACGTGCGCCTCCGGGCTCGCGCCGACCGCGATCCGCCCCGGGGTGACCACCGCGAACGTCCAGTACGCCCCGCGCTCATGCGCGAGCAGGGCACGGAACCACGTGAGGGCGGCCGTGCGGTCGTCGGTGTCGATGCTGGCGGTGTAGTCGCGGCGGATCACGAAGTTCGCGCCCTCGCCGCGTCCGATCTCGTCGGAGATGACCGTCTCGACGATGGCCGCGTACTCCTCGTCAGCGATGTCGAAGCCGCCGTCGTGCAGGGGGACCGACGAGGTCGGCAGCGCATCGAGCACCGCAGGCGTCGGCAGGTGCAGGTGCTCGTCCACCACGATGCAGCGCAGGGGAGCGCCGTCGTCCTGCGCGACGAAGCCGCGCTCGCGCACCTGGCGGTAGGGCACCAGCGCGAACACCTCACGCGGGACGCCGTCCGCGGTGAGCGGGATGTCGGCGAGCAGGTCGACGTCGACGACCTCGCCCGTGAGCAGCTCGACGGAGTCGGCGCCGTCGCGCGCGATGAGCACGAAGGATGCGGCCGGATCGGCGCTGAGCTCGGCGAGTCGTGAGAGGGTCATCGATGTCTCCTGTGCAGGGCTCCGGCTCGGCGCAACGAAAAGACCGCCCCGGAGGCGGTCTGGATTCGTGGGAACGCGAACACCGCCTAGGAGGCGGGCCACCAGGTGAGGTTCGCGAGCATGGGGCGAAACTACCACACGCGGCACCCGCGACCCGGGCGGATGACGGGCCGCGCATCCAGCCCGCGCGCATCCGGGCGGCGTAGGCTGAGGGGGTGCCAGCTGTGAACCTTGGGATGCCTCGCATCCCCGAAGTCCTCGCCCCGCGCCGCAAGTCCCGCCAGATCAAGGTCGGCAAGGTGCTCGTGGGCGGCGACGCCCCCGTCAGCGTGCAGTCGATGACGACCACCAAGACGACCGACATCAACGGGACCCTGCAGCAGATCGCCGAGCTCACCGCCTCCGGGTGCGAGATCGTGCGCGTCGCCGTGCCGTCCCAGGACGACGCCGACGTGCTGCACATCATCGCGAAGAAGAGCCAGATCCCGGTGATCGCCGACATCCACTTCCAGCCGAAGTACGTGTTCCAGGCGATCGATGCGGGCTGCGCGGCCGTGCGGGTGAACCCGGGCAACATCCGGAAGTTCGACGATCAGGTGGGCGCGATCGCCAAGGCGGCGCAGGACGCGGGTGTCTCGCTGCGGATCGGCGTGAACGCCGGGTCCCTCGACCGCCGCCTGCTGGAGAAGTACGGCAAGGCCACGCCCGAGGCGCTCGTCGAGAGCGCGGTCTGGGAGGCGTCCCTGTTCGAGGAGCACGACTTCCACGATTTCAAGATCTCCGTCAAGCACAACGACCCGGTCGTCATGGTCAAGGCGTACCGCCTCCTGGCCGAGCGGGGCGACTGGCCCCTGCACCTCGGCGTGACCGAGGCCGGGCCGGCGTTCCAGGGCACGATCAAGAGCGCGACGGCCTTCGGCATCCTGCTCGGTGAGGGCATCGGCGACACCATCCGCGTGTCGCTGTCGGCGCCGCCCGCCGAAGAGGTGAAGGTCGGCCACCAGATCCTGCAGTCGCTGAACCTGCGGGAGCGCAAGCTCGAGATCGTGTCGTGCCCGTCGTGCGGTCGCGCACAGGTCGACGTGTACACGCTCGCGGAAGACGTGACCGAGGGTCTCAAGGACATGACGGTGCCGCTGCGTGTCGCCGTCATGGGCTGCGTCGTGAACGGTCCCGGTGAGGCCCGCGAGGCCGACCTGGGCGTCGCCTCCGGCAACGGCAAGGGACAGATCTTCGTGAAGGGCGAGGTCATCAAGACCGTGCCCGAAGAGGACATCGTCGCGACGCTGATCGAGGAGGCGAACCGCATCGCCGCCGAGATGGGCCCGGACGCACCGCTCGGCACCGCGCAGGTCGTCACGGCCTGACCGTCGTCCGCACCCCGATCGCCATCCCCGCCGTACCGCACAGGAGAAGCATGTCCTCGCCCACCGTCGTGACCTTCGCCACCGGCTCCACGAGTGGAGAGGGCGTCGTCACCCACGTCGAGAGGGCGCCGGAGGGCGTGGTGGTCGTGGTGGACGAGACCCCGTTCCACCCCGTCGACCACACCTGGCCCGACCAGCCGGGTGATGCCGGGACCCTCACGGTCGACGGCTCCTCCGTGGCCGTGGCAGAGGCCGTCATGGCGGCCGTGTCCGACGACGGCACGTTCGCGGTGGGTGCCGACATCCCTGTCAAGCGCGGGGCGGAAGGGTGGACCTGGCTGGTCGGCCACCGCCTCACGGGCGACGCCCCGGCGGCCCTGGTGCCCGGGGTCGCCGCGCGGCTGGACGTCGATGCAGACCGTCGCGCTGGCCTGAGCCGCGGGCACACCGCCTGTCATCTCGCGTCCCTCGCCCTCGACCTCGCGGTCGCCGACCTGTGGCGCAAGGACCCGGGCGCCGACGCCCTCGGCACCCCCGATTTCGAGGGGCGCGCCAACCAGACGAGCCGCATCCACGCGGATGGCGCCGTCGACGAGTACCGCCTGGGCAAGAGCCTGCGCCGCGCCGGCTTCGACACCGAGACCTTCGCGTCGACCCTCGCCGACCGCGAACAGCGGATCAACGCACAGCTCGAGGCGTGGGTCGAGTCCGCCGCCGCGAGCCGCGTCGAGACCGAGGGTCCGACGATCGTGGACCGTCGCCGCTGGCACTGCGAGCTGCCGGAGGGCGAGGCCGTGATCCTGTGCGGGGGCACCCACGCGCGCTCGCTCGACGAGTTCGTCGCGATCCGGGTGGCGTTGGACCTGTCGGATCCTCAGCTGCTCGTCATGACGACGACCGCGACTCCCGCGGCCTGAACTCTTCGGCGACGCCCGCGAACTCCACCTCGCCCTTCGCGATGTCCGCGCGCGCCACGCGCACGCGGAGGCGATCGCCCGGCTTCACGCCGACGGGAGCGGGGGCGCTCGCCGTGACCGCGGGCTCGGCGATCTGGATGGTCACGCGCTCGCCGCGATCCTCGACGACGGTGGCGTCGAGCTCGGTGCCGACCAGCGGGGTCAGCAGCGCCGCCTCCACGGCGTTGACGGTCCCGGACGCCAGCCGGGAGGCGCGCTGACCGGACTCCTGCATCAGGCCTGGCAGATCGGCGAGCGAGTCACGCACCCATGCCGGTACGGGTGCGCCGCTCGAGACCGCCAGGCAGATCGCCAGCGACCACCGGTCGACGAGTCGCCGCAGGGGCGCGGTCGCATGCGCGTAGGGGGCGGCGATGGCGGCCTGGACGGCGTCGTCCGGAGCCGTGCCGTCGAACACCCGATAGCCCGCGCCGCGGAACAGTGACGACGCGGCTTCGAGCACGGGCAGCGTCAGCGGGTCGTCCCTGTCCAGACCGCGCAGGAACTCGCCATAGGTGCCGTCGGTCCACGGGCGACCGAGGGCGATCGTCTGCAGGCGGAACGTCTCGAAGGCGGCATCGTCGGGCTCCGGCATCGTGCGCAGGATGCCGACGCCCGCACCCAGCATCAGCTGCGCTGCCGCCATCCCCGTCATGATCGACAGCTGAGCGTTCGCCTCCTCGATCGGGAGGGGACGGCGACGCACGATCGCGTAGCTGCCGTCCTCCGCGCGCACGACCTCCTCGTCGGGAAGGTTGAGGCTGGCCCCGCCACGCTTCCGCTCCCGCTCGAGCCGAAGGGCGCCGATCTCCGGGAGGAGCGCCGCTGGTCCACCCTCGCCGCGATCGAGGGCGGCCTGCGTCGTCGCGTAGTCGAGCTGGGCGCGGGAGCGGATGAGCGCCCGTTCGAGCCGGAAGTCGCCGACCTCCCCGGTCTCGTCCAGCGCGAAGGTCCACACCAGCGCGGGGCGGTCGGCGTCGGCGAGGAGGGAGGCGCGGTCCTCGCTGAGCACGGGAGGGTGCAGCGGGATCGTGCCGTCCGCCGCGTACAGGGTCTGTCCGCGCCGACGCGCTTCCGCATCGACCGCCCCGCCGGGCTCGACGAAACCGGGGACGTCCGCGATCGCGTAGCGCACGGTGTACCCCGACGAGGTCTTCTCCAGGTGGAAGGCCTGATCGAGGTCGCGCGAGCCCGCCGGGTCGAGCGTCGCGAAGGGGATGTCGCGTAGGTCGAGCTCGGGTGTGGATCCGCTGGCGCGCTCGGCCTCGGCGAGCACGTCGGGCGGGAACGAGGTGGGGGCGTCGAGCGCTTCGCGGAGGTCGGCGAGCGCGGCGGCGAGCTCGGTCTGGGCGGCGGAGGGAGCGACATGGGACCGGCGCTGAGGCATAGCTCCCACCCTAGGCCGAGAAGACCCGATCTCCGGAGGCGTTCTGTCGGTGGTGGCGCGTAACATTTCACCGACGACGTCAGGGTGACGCCGGAAGGGACAGCCATGAAAGCACTCGTCTACCACGGAGCCGGAGAGAAGCGATGGGAGGAGGTTCCGGATCCGACCATCCTGGCGCCGACCGACGCGATCGTCCGCATCGAGGCCACGACCATCTGCGGCACCGACCTGCACATCCTCAAGGGCGATGTCCCGGCCGTGACCGAGGGGCGCATCCTCGGTCACGAGGGTGTCGGGGTGATCACCGAGGTCGGAGGAGCCGTGACCGATCTCGCCGTGGGGGACCGCGTGATCATCTCGTGCATCACCTCGTGCGGGAAGTGCGACTTCTGCACCGCCGGGCTGGCATCGCACTGCCGAGCCGAGGAGGGGGCGTCGGGGATCGGCTGGATCCTCGGGCACCTGATCGACGGCACGCAGGCGGAGCTGGTGCGGATCCCGTTCGCCGAGACCTCGCTGCACCGGCTTCCGGATGGCGTCTCCGCCGAGACGGCGGTCGTGCTCAGCGACATCCTTCCCACGGGCCACGAGATCGGGGTGCAGTACGGCGGCGTGAAGGCGGGCGACGTGGTCGCCGTCGTCGGCACCGGGCCGGTGGGCCTCGCGGCGATCATGACCGCGCAGCTCTACGGGCCGAGCAAGATCATCGCGATCGACCTCGACGCGAACCGTGTCGAGCAGTCCAGACTCTTCGGGGCCACGCACGGCGTGGTCGCCGGCGCCGAGGACTGGCGCGATCAGGTGCTCGCCCTGACCGACGGGCTCGGCGTCGACGTCGCGATCGAAGCCGTGGGTGTTCCGGCGACCTGGGGCATGGCGCTGGACATCGTGCGCCCCGGCGGGCACGTCGCCAACGTCGGAGTCCACGGCGCACCCGTCGACTTCCCGATCGATCGCCTGTGGATCCAGAACCTCACCATCACGACGGGCCTGGTGAACGCCGACACGGCGCGCATGCTCACCCGGCTCGTCGCCGAGGGTCGGATCGACCCGGCGGTGTTCGTCAGTCACCGCTTCGCGCTGGACGCCATCGAACAGGCGTACGACACGTTCGCGCGGGCCGCGGAGACGAAGGCGCTGAAGGTGGTGCTCACCGCCTGAACGCACAGGGGACAGAGGGTCGGCATGGGGGGATGCCGACCCTCAGCATCCGTCGGCGCCCCGCGACCGGGCCGAGACATCGTCCCCACCGCTGCGGCCCTCGCGTCCGTGCCGGGCGTTAGCGTGGGGACATGACCACTGCTGCGAAGGCTCAGACCCTTGTCGGACTCTATGACGCGCCGGAGATCCTCCGCGTGGTGAACGTGTGGGACGTCGTGTCGGCGCGCGCGGTCGCCGCTCTGCCCGAGACGAAGGCGATCGCGACCGCCGGACACGGCATCGCCGCGACCTTCGGCTACGACGACGGCTCCACCCCGCGCGAGCTGATGATCGACATGGTGGGACGCATCGCCGCCGCCGTGCAGGTCCCGGTCACCGCCGACCTCGACGACGGCTACGGCGACGCGGGGGAGACCACGCGGCTCGCGATCGCCGCCGGTGTCGTCGGGGCGAACGTCGAAGACCGGCTGAAGCCGCTCGACGAGTCGGTGGCCGCGGTCGAGGCGATCGTGAAGGCGGCCGAGGCGGAGGGCGTGCCGTTCGCGCTCAACGCCCGCACCGACGCGTTCGTGCGCGCGGGGCACCGTCCCGTCCAGGAGAGCGTCGCCGATGCGATCCAGCGCGGCCGCGCTTTCCTCGACGCGGGAGCGACGGCCGTGTTCGTGCCCGGGATCCTCGACGCGAACGTGACGCGGCAGCTCGTCGAGGGCATCGGCGAGCGCAAGGTGAGCGTCATCGGCATCCCCGGTGCGCTCGCCGCCTCGGAGTACGAGAAGCTCGGCGTCGCCCGCATCTCGTACGGTCCGCTGCCGCAGCGGGTCGCGCTCACGGCGCTCCAGGAGCTGGCCGAGAGCCTGTACGCGGGCGGCGTCGTCCCGCAGGGCCTGCCCGCCCTGAACTGACGCGGCGGGACGGGGGACCACGGCTCACTACACTTGAGCCGTGGTCACTCGTCTCTCGAACTTCTTCCTCCGTACACTCCGTGAAGACCCTGCCGGTGCAGAGGTCGCCAGTCACAAGCTGCTGATCCGCGCCGGCTACATCCGACCGCAGGCCGCGGGCATCTTCGCGTGGCTGCCGCTCGGGCTGCGGGTGAAGGCCAAGATCGAGACGGTCATCCGCGAGGAGATGGCCGCCGCGGGTGCCCAGGAGGTGCACTTCCCGGCGCTGATGCCGCGGGAGGCTTACGAGGCGACGGGTCGCTGGGAGGAATACGGCGATCTGCTGTTCCGCCTCCAGGACCGCAAGGGGGGCGACTACCTGCTCGCCCCGACGCACGAGGAGGCCTTCACCCTGCTCGTGAAGGACCTGTACTCGTCGTACAAGGACCTGCCGCTGACGATCTACCAGATCCAGGACAAGTACCGCGACGAGGCGCGGCCCCGCGCCGGCCTGCTCCGCGGCCGCGAGTTCACGATGAAGGACGCCTACTCGTTCGACGCCTCGGACGAGGGGTTGGACGTGAGCTACCAGTCTCAGCGCGACGCCTACGAGCGGATCTTCCAGCGCCTGGGACTCGAGTACGTGATCGTGCAGGCGGATGCGGGCGCGATGGGCGGCTCGCGCAGTGAGGAGTTCCTCCACCCCACCCCCGTCGGCGAGGACACGTTCGTGCGCAGCGCCGGTGGTTACGCGGCGAACGTGGAAGCGTTCACGACCGAGGTGCCTGCGCCCGTGCCGTTCGACGCCGACGCGACTCCGGTGATCTTCGACTCGCCCGACACCCCCACCATCGAGACGCTCGTCTCGCACTGCAACCGTGAGCTGGAGGGCGAGTACACGGCGGCGGACACGCTCAAGAACGTCGTGCTCGCGCTGACGCACCTCGACGGCACCCGCGAACTCGTCATCGTGGGCATCCCTGGCGACCGCGAGGTGGACGAGAAGCGCGCCGAGGTCGCCTTCGCTCCCGCCGAGGTCGAGACCGCGACCGCGGACGACTTCGAGAACAACCCTCTGCTCGTCAAGGGCTACATCGGTCCGTGGTCACCCACGGGCGCGGTGCTGGGGGAGGAGTCCGCCACCGGCATCCGGTACCTCGTCGACCCGCGGGTGAGCGAGGGCACCAGCTGGATCACCGGGGCGAACATCGACCAGAAGCACGCCCACTCCGTCGTGATGGGCCGCGACTTCGCCGCCGACGGCATCGTCGAGATCGCGAACGTGCGCGCGGGTGACCCCGCGCCCGACGGCTCCGGTCCGGTCGAGCTCGCGCGCGGCATGGAGATCGGCCACGTCTTCCAGCTCGGTCGCAAGTACGCCGAGGCGCTGGGACTGAAGGTGTTGAACGAGAACGGCAAGCTCGTGACGGTGACGATGGGCTCGTACGGCATCGGTGTCACGCGCATCCTCGCGATCATCGCCGAGCTGAACAACGACGACAAGGGACTGATCTGGCCCGCGTCCGTCTCCCCGTTCGACGTCCAGGTGGTGGCGGCGGGCCGCGACCAGGTGGCCTTCGACGTCGCGGAGGAGATCTCGCAGCGGCTGGAGAGCGCGGGACTCGATGTCCTGTACGACGACCGTCCGAAGGTCTCGCCCGGCGTCAAGTTCGGCGACGCCGAGCTCGTCGGTGTGCCGCGCATCCTGATCGTGGGTCGCGGTGCCGCCGAAGGACAGGTCGAGCTGTGGGATCGGCGCAGCGGCGAGCGTGACGCGCTGTCCATCGAGGAGGCGGTCGCGCGACTCACGTCGCGCTGACCTCGGTGACCGCGCGGCTCAGCAGGTGATGCGGCCGTGATCCATGGTGTCGTCCGGGGTGTCGTGGGTCACGAGGGCTTTCAGCGCCCCGGCGGCCATCGCGATCTTCCCCTTGGCGGGTTCCCAGAACTCGGTGACCCGCGGGGTGACCCGCAGGAGGGCGATGCCCGGCGTCTCCAGGCCGTCGGCGAACCAGATGTCGAGTGACGGCGAGTAGAGCTCTTCCATCTTGGCGCGGTCGTGCACGACCTCCGCGGTTCCGGCGACGGAGACGTAGCGCATGCCCTTGGAGTCGCAGTACGCGAGCCCCACGTCGTGGTTGCGGCGTGCCTCATCGACCTTCTCGGTGTCCTCCGCGGTGAAGAACCAGATGTCTCCCGCATCGTCCATCTGCCGGGTGGACATCGGGCGGCTCACGAGGTGGCCGTCCTCGTCGACGGTGGTGAGCATCGTGATGTCGATGTCCTCCACGAGCTCGGAGACGCGGGCGAGGGCTTCAGGTCCGGTGATCTCGGTCATGGAGCCAGGATGCCCCCGCCCGGTCGCCGCCGCAGGGGCGTTGACAGGGGCGGACGAGCGTGCTGACGCCGCGCGTGGTGCTCCGCCGCGCGGACGGCGTTGCGGGGCCCGATCGCGTGCGAGCATGACACGCTGGTGACATGGCCGAACAGTCCCTTCCTCCCGCGCTCACGTCCGAGATCAACGCCGTGCTGGACGAGGCGGGCGTGCACGCGGATCGGCGCCTGGTGATGCGGATGCTCCGGACCGCGCTGCAGCTGGGGGAGGACGGCACGGATCGCCTCGACCTCAAGATCGCCTCGGCGGCGCTGGCCGAGATGCGCGACGCCTTCCGTCTGTTCGCACCGTTCCGCGGTGTACCGAAGGTGACGGTGTTCGGCTCCGCCCGCACGCGCCAGGACGATCCGCTGTACGTGCAGGCGCGGGACGTGGCCGCCGCGCTCGCCCGCGATGGCTGGATGGTGGTCACGGGCGCCGGCCCCGGGATCATGCAAGCCGCGGCGGAGGGAGCGGGCCCCGCGCTGTCGCTCGGTGTCTCGATCCGGCTGCCCTTCGAGGAGAGGGCCAACGCGGTCGTCGCAGGTCAGGACCAGGTGGTCGCGATGAAGTACTTCTTCACGCGCAAGCTGATGCTGATCAAGGAGTCGAGCGGGTTCCTCTGCCTTCCCGGCGGGTTCGGGACGCTGGACGAGATGTTCGAGCTCCTCACGCTCCAGCAGACGGGTAAGGCGGAGCCGACGCCCATCGTCCTGCTCGACGAGAAGGGCGGGTCGTTCTGGGAGGGGATGCGTCGCTTCGTCGACGAGCACCTCGCGCCGATGGGTGTGATCTCGGAGGGCGACTTCGATCGGGTCGTGATCACCGATTCGGTGGAGGCGGCGAGGGCGGAGATCACGGGCTTCTGGCGCAACTACGATTCGCTGCGCTGGGTGGGGGACGCGCTGGTGCTGCGGCTGCGCGCGGAACCGACCGAGGCCGAGGTGGCGGAACTGAACGAGGCGTTCGGCTCGATGCTGTCGGACGGTCGCATCGAGCGGACGCCACCGCTGCCGCCCGAGGCGGCCGACGACGATCGCCTCGACCTGCCGCGTCTGATGCTGCACCTGGATCAGCGCCAGGTCGGCAACCTGTTCCGCCTCATCGGGGCGATCAACGCGCTGCCGTCCGCCCCGACCGCCTGACCCGCCCCCGCCCCTGCCGCGTGGCCGGGGTCTCCGACGCACGGTATCGTTGTACGGATGTCGCGCGTGCGATCAGGCGCGACGAGAGCTGAATAGGGAGGCCGTCATGGACATCGAACTGAGTCTGCTGCGAGGGATCGAGAAGGAGAAGGCGATCCCGTTCGACGAGCTCGTCGCGATCATCGAGCAGGCGATCCTGACCGCGTACTCCAAGCACGTGTCGCCCGAGGGGGCCGCACCCGAGGGCGTCCGCGTCGAGCTCGACCGTACGACCGGGCACGTCGCCGTGCTGCAGGTCGTCCGCGACGAGGAGGGCGCGGTCATCGGCGAGGAGGACGCGACCCCCGACGACTTCGGGCGCATCGCCGCCTTCGCCGCCAAGCAGGTCATCAGCCAGCGCCTCCGGGACATCGCCGACGACGCCGTGCTGGGCGAGTTCAAGGGGCGTGAGGGCGACATCGTCGCCGGCGTCATCCAGCAGGGGCCCAACCCGCGGATGATCCACGTCGACCTCGGCTCGGTCGAGGCGATCCTCCCGCCGGAGGAGCAGGTGCCCGGCGAGGAGTACACGCACGGCTCGCGTCTGCGCGTGTACGTCACGAGCGTCGCCAAGGGGCTCAAGGGGCCGCAGATCACCGTGTCGCGCACCCACCCCGGCCTCGTCCGCAAGCTGTTCGCGCTCGAGGTGCCGGAGATCGCAGCCGGACTGGTCGAGATCGTCTCGCTCGCGCGGGAGGCCGGTCACCGTACGAAGATCGCCGTGCGCGCGAACGACCCGTCGATCAACGCGAAGGGCGCGTGCATCGGCG
The DNA here is from genome assembly GCF_004794315.1 of Microbacterium sp. PF5. Taxonomy (NCBI): domain Bacteria; kingdom Bacillati; phylum Actinomycetota; class Actinomycetes; order Micrococcales; family Microbacteriaceae; genus Microbacterium; species Microbacterium sp. PF5. The sequence goes on from NZ_SSDQ01000135.1 coordinate 14,674, forward strand.
AGCTCGGGCGCCGCGTACGCGCCGTCACGGAGGAGCTGTCCGGCGAGAAGATCGACATCGTCGACCACGACCCCGACCTCGCGACCTTCGTCGCCCATGCGCTGTCACCGGCGAAGGTCACGAGCTCGTTCGTGCTCGACGCCTCCACCAAGGCGGTCAGGGCGCTCGTGCCGGACTACCAGTTGTCCCTCGCGATCGGCAAGGAGGGGCAGAACGCCCGCCTCGCCGCCAAGCTGACCGGCGCGAAGATCGACATCCAGCCGGACAGCGTCCTCGACTGATCGGACTCCGCGGCCCGCCACGCCCCGGGGCGGGCGAACGCGGACGGAACGCAGGTGTAAGATGGATCCCGTACGAATGTGCGTCGGTTGTCGCACGCGTGCTCCCCGCTCCGCCCTGCTCAGGGTGGTGAGCCAGAACAACACCCTCGTCCTCGATGAGCGTGCTGTCCTGCCGGGACGAGGCGCGTGGGTGCATCCGACACAGGAATGCATGGATGCCGCCCTGCGGCGCCGTGCTTTCGGACGTGCACTCCGTGTGTCCGCCACTCTGGACACGCAGACCATCGAACAGCATCCGCTGAGAACCAAAGGCTGAACGGCTATGGAAACAAAGTGAACGGCTCGAAATGAGACCCGTCCGCGACTAATGGTCTGCCCTGTCTGGGCAGACCGACCCAGACAGGAGAATTGTGGCTGGTAAACCACGCGTACATGAGATCGCCGCTGAACTCGGCGTCGACAGCAAGGTCGCCCTCGCGAAGCTCAAGGAGCTCGGCGAGTTCGTGAAGAGCCCGTCGTCGACGGTCGAGCCGCCGGTGGCGCGCAAGCTGCGCGCCGCGATCGAGGCCGACCCGTCGCTCAAGGCGTCCGGCGAGCCCGCGGCGGCCAAGCCCGGGCCCAAGCCCGCGGCGAAGAGCTCGGCACCGACCCCCGGCCCGAAGCCGGGACCCAAGCCCGGACCCGCGGCCCCCGCCGCTCCGGCACCCGCCGAGGCTCCCGCCGCCG
>NZ_SSDQ01000136.1:0-28214 GCF_004794315.1 Microbacterium sp. PF5
GCATCCGGGGAAACGACAGCGCTGGTCGCGCGCTCGCAGGTGCCGGCGGGAACCCGGGCACGGGCTGAGACGCGGGCGCGGGTGCCAGCGGGTACGCGGGGGAGGGCGCGCCGCCGAACCCCGGGGTCGTTCCGGCCGGCGGCGGACCGTAGGGATACGGCTGCGGCGCGGCCTGGGGGTACCCGTACCCCTGTGTCATCATCACGTGCTCCGGAACCTGACGCGGCGGCGGGGCGGAGGTGACGGCGCGGGCGGTGTCCACCACGAACGGGTCGCCGAGCTGGTCCTCACTCGCACCGAGGTCGAGGCGCTCCACATAGGAGAGGAGCGTCTGGTCCAGGCCCTCGTAGCGCATGCGGCAGTCGAGGTAGACCAGCACACCGCCCGTGCTCTGCACCACGATCGTGATCGCCTGCAGGATCAGCAGGAGCACCTGCGGGGCGAGGAGGGCGAAGACGTAGCCGATCACCGCACTCGGCTCGCTGGCGCCGGTCGGCGCGATCACGGTTCCGAGGAACGACGACACCAGCGCCGTGGGGATGCTCACCACCTGCATCGCCAGCCCCATGATGAGGCTGATCAGGAACGTCACTCCGAACGCGACCCAGAACCGGCCGCGCGTCAGACGCCACGACCGCACGAACGCGTCGCGGAAGCGCGCGCGCTCCAGCACCAGGATCGACGGGACGAGAAGCAGCTTGGTGGTCAGCCATATGGTCAGGGGGATCGCGGCGATCGCCAGCAGGACCACCACGATGATCACGATGCCGATCAGCTCCGGCGTGCCGCCCAGACCGCCGGCGGTGAGTGCACCGATGATGGCGACGACGATCGCGATGCCGCCGAACATCGCGAGCACCGAGAGCGATGCGAAGCCGGCGAGCCGCCAGAACGCGGGGAGCATGCGGCGCCAGAGCATGCGCAGCGAGGCCTTCCGCCCGACGGCGGCGTACCCGATGTCGGCGGCCACCACGCCCTGCATCATCGCGGTGAAGGCGATCGACGCGAGCCCGACGATCAGCCCGGCGATCACATTGATGGCGATCGTGCCGGCGAGCACGGCCTCGAAGTCGGGCGACGAGGGAGACACCGTCTCGAGGCGGGTGAAGGTGGTGAACAGCACGACACCCATGACACCGGCGGTCGCGATGACGACGACGAACTGGATCACGACGGCGAACCCGAACAGCACCTTCGGGTTGTGGCGGAGCGCCGCGAAGGCCTTGCCGAGCAGCATGCCGAACGTCAGCGGATGAAGGGGGATGATCCCCTTCTTGGGGGCTGGGGTCCACGTCTGGCCGCTCACGGGCCTCCCTCCGTCGTGCGCTCCCATCGTGTCATATCCTCGCGGTGAGGCGCAGACCTGCGGAGGGCGGTACTCGGTGCCATAAGGTAACAGTTATGACCTCACGCATCCTCGTGGTCGACGACGACACGGCGCTCGCCGAGATGATCGGCATCGTGCTGCGCACGGAGGGCTTCGAGCCGGTCTTCTGCGCGGACGGCGCGCGCGCGGTCGACGAGTGGCGCGCACAGCGTCCCGACCTGGTGCTGCTGGACCTCATGCTCCCCGGCATGGACGGCATCGAGATCTGCACGCGGATCCGGGCGGAGTCCGGGGTGCCGATCATCATGCTCACGGCGCGCAGCGACACCGCGGACGTGGTGCGTGGCCTCGAAGTGGGCGCAGACGACTACATGGTCAAGCCGTTCAACCCGAAGGAACTGGTCGCCCGCATCCGCACCCGGCTGCGCCCGACCCCGCAGACCACCAGCGAACAGCTGCGCATCGGAGACCTCACGGTCGACGTCGACGCGCACGAGGTCCGCCGGGGCACCACGCCCATCGCCCTGACGCCGCTGGAGTTCCAGCTGCTCGTGGCCCTCGCCTCCAAGCCGCAGCAGGTGTTCTCGCGCGAGATGCTGCTCGAGCAGGTGTGGGGCTACCACTACAAGGCCGACACCAGACTGGTGAACGTGCACGTGCAGCGGCTGCGCGCGAAGGTCGAGCTCGACCCGGACAACCCGAAGATCGTGATGACCGTGCGCGGTGTGGGCTACCGCGCCGGCAGCGTCGCCTAGGCGCACGATGGCCGCGACGACAGCGACCACGGCCGTCGCTGTGCTGCGCGACTGGCGTGGCTGGCCGGCCGTGATCTCGGCGCTGTGGCGGCGGTCGCTGCGGTTCCGCACCCTGGCGATCACCCTGGTCGCGACCTCGCTGGCGATCTTCATCACGTGCGTCACCATGGCGCTCGTGATCCAGAACGACCTGTTCGTCTCCCGCAAGAACGTCGCCCTGGAGGACGCGCGCCGCGCGGTCGACCAGGCGCAGAGCATCCTCGACGTGGCCGAGGTGGGCGACGACCCCGCGGCGCTCACCGACCTGTGGAACAGCATCCCCGACACGCTGGCGCGCACGTCCAGCGCCGATCAACTGGCCGGGTTCAAGATCGAGGACGAGCCGGGAGGGGTACGACTGAACGGCTTCACGGCCGGCCTCACCGCCAACCTCCTCAGCCCCGAGCTGAAGACGAGGGTGGAGGAGCTCGACTACGTCCAGGCGTGGCAGTCGGTCGCGCTGCCGGTCGAGGACGGGGGAGAGGTTCCCGGCATCATCGTGGGGCAGCAGCTCCAGGTGCCGGAGGCCGGCCCGTTCGCGATCTACTTCGCGTACGACCTGGCCGATGCCGATCAGACGCTGGTGTTCGTGCAGCGCACGCTGTGGATCGCCGGGATCGGCCTGGTGGCGATCGTCGCCGCGATCTCGTGGATCGTGCTGCGGACGGTGTCGACGCCGATCGTGCAGGCCGCGGAGACCAGCGCGCGCCTCGCCGCGGGCGACCTCGGCGTGCGGCTGGAGGTGCACGGCGAGGATGAGCTTGCGACCCTCGGCCGGTCGTTCAACGCCATGGCCGACAGCATCGAGGCGCAGATCAAGGAGCTCGGGGAGCTGTCGATGGTGCAGCAGCGCTTCGTGTCGGACGTCTCCCACGAGCTCCGCACGCCGCTGACGACGATCCGTCTCGCCGCCGACATGCTCAACGACCACCGCGACGAGTTCGACGCGACCACCGCCAGGGCGACCGAACTGCTGCACGCGCAGGTGCAGCGCTTCGAGACCCTGCTGTCCGACCTGCTGGAGATCAGCCGGTACGACGCGGGATCCGTGCAGCTGGAGCTCGAGGCGACGAGCCTCGCGCACCTCGCGGAAGACGTCATCGAGCAGATGCGGCCGCTCGCCGACGGCCGCGGCTCGGAGCTGCGGCTCGTCGCACCGGGCGGCTACTCGCCGGTGGACATGGATCCGCGCCGGGTGCGTCGAGTGCTGCGCAACCTGGTCGGCAACGCGATCGAGCACGGCGAGGGCCGGCCGATCGTGGTCACCGTCGACAGCAATCAGCACGCGGTGGCGGCGGGTGTACGCGATTTCGGCCTCGGCATGGACCCGGCCGACGCCGAGCGCGTGTTCGACCGGTTCTGGCGCGCCGATCCCTCCCGGCAGCGCACGATCGGTGGCACGGGGCTCGGACTGTCGATCGCTTTGGGCGACGCCACCCTGCACGGCGGTACGCTCGCGGTGTGGTCCGAGTTGGGCGTCGGGTCGAACTTCGTGCTGACCATCCCTCGCCACGACGGTGTTCTCGACGGGCCGAGCCCGGTCCCGGTGGAGCCTCAGGAGCCGCTGGCGGAACTGGGCGACGCGACGCAGCCGATCTCGATCGCGGAGATGTACTCGGAGCTGCTCGAGGGGAGGGAGGAACCGTGAGCGCACGCAGGTCTCGACGTCTCGCGCTCGCCGCCGCCCTGGGCATCGTGGCGCTGCTCCTCCCCGCCTGCGCCGGTCTGCCCACGAGCGGCGATGTCGCGGTGGGTCTCAAGCTCGGCGAGTCGCCGCAGGATGTGGACGTCCTCCCCGTCGCCTCCGGTCCCATCGCCGGAGCCGGTCCGGAGGAGATCGTCGAGGGCTTCCTGGAGGCCGGGATCACGACGTCGGACAACTGGGACACGGCGCGCGAGTTCCTCGCCCCGGCGCTGCAGCGCAGCTGGGCACCGTCGGCGGGCGTGTCGATCGACGTCGGCCCCGAGGCGCGGACGCTGTCGTCCACGGTGCCGGAGGACGAGGTGGAACAGGCGGACACCGCCGAGGTGCAGGTGCAGCTCGACCTGGTGGCGAGCGTCGACGGGGCGGGTGCCTACAGCGGCGCGCCCGGCGACTCCAGCGTCCCCTTCGCGCTGGAGCGCATGGACGACGGCGAGTGGCGCATCACCCAGGCGCCCGACGGCATCGTGATCGACGAGGCGCGGTTCCCGAAGGTGTTCGAGGGGTATCCGCTGCAGTGGTTCGACTCCTCGTGGTCGCGCCTCGTGCCGGACATGCGGTGGTTTCCCCGACGCCAGAGCCCGGCGACGACCGTCACGCAGGCGCTCGTGAGCGGAACGCCGTCGGAGTGGCTGGACCCGGCCGTGCAGACCGCGTTCCCCGCCGACGTGCAGTTGGCGCAGGACGCGGTGCCGATCACCGGACAGGTGGCTCAGGTCGCTCTGACGCGTCCGGCGTCCGGACTGGACCAGACCACGCTCGCCCGCATGCGCACGCAGTTGCAGTCCACGCTGAAGGCCGCCGGGGTGAACGTCACGCAGGTGCGCTTCAGCGTCGACGGCAGGTCCCTCGACGCGGGGGTGGTCGAGCTCGCAGGCACCCCGGCGGACGTCGGGACGCTCGTCCTGCGGAACGGCGAGTTCGGGCGGATCGTCGGCGACGAGATCTCCCCGATCCCGGACATCAGCGAGCAGATCGTCGCGATCCCGCAGCCGATCCTGGCGATCGACGTCGGCATCGACGACTCCTACGCGGTCGTGCAGCTCGACGACGGTCACGTGTACCGGGTGGCGAAGTCCGGACGCGATGAGTTGGACGCGCGCGCCGGTCTGGTCGAGCCGTCTCTCGACCCCTTCGGCTACGCGTGGTCCGTCCCGGAGGGTGATCCCCAGGCGGTGCAGGCCTCGGGGAGTGATGCGGCCCCGCACGCCGTGGCGAACGCCTGGCCGAGCGCCTCCTCCATCTCCGACCTGCGAGTGTCGGCGGACGGTGCCCGGGTCGCCGCGGTGATCGTGGTCGGCGGGCAGCGGTGGGTCGTGGTGGCGGCGATCGTGCGCGACTCGGCGGGCGTGCCGACCGAGCTCGGCGACCTCGTGCAGCTGTTCCAGCTCCCGGAGCCGTCCACCGGGCTCGTGTGGCTCGGGCCCGACCGGCTCGCCGTGCTGGCCTCTCCCAGCAGTCCGCGGCTCGTGCTGCAGACCGTGGGCGGGCCGGGGTCGTCCGAGACGGCGCCGGTCGATGCGATCTCGATCTCCGGCGCGCGCACGCCCGCGGGTGTGCGGATCCTCGGTGCCGCCGGTCAGTTGTACGCGCACGCAGGATCGGCGTGGCGCGAGGTCACGGAGGGCATCACGGTCCTGGCGACCCGGGCGGGGGAGTGACCTCTCCTCCACGGTGACGGATCTCGCGGTGCGGCCCGCGGGTCGTGCTCGCGACGACCGCCGCGGAGCGGGCCCCGGAGACACCATGAAGGCATGCCCGTGCCCTCCGCTCTCCGTTCCGTCGTGCTCGAGGCGGCCGCGCTGCTGCTGTCGGCGGTCTGCGGCGGGTGCGGCCTGCCCGGGCACGCTGCTGTGCGACGTCTGTCGAGCCGAGCTGATCCCCGACCCGCGGGCGGTGCGCACGCCCGAGGGCCGGAACGTCCACGTGGCGCTGACCTATCAGGGCGTGGCAGCGCGATGCCTGCGCCGCCTCAAAGACGAGGGCGAGACCCTCCTCGCGCGCCCGCTGGGGTCCGCGCTGGCTGCCGTGCTCGGGCCCGCGGTGAGCCACGGAGCCCTCGTCGTGCCGGTGCCGACGTCGCGCCGTGCGTTCCGGCGCCGCGGCTTCCGGGTGCCCGATCTGCTGGTGCGGCGGGCCGGGGCGAGCACCACGCGGGCGTTGCGCTGGACCAGGGCGGCGCATGACCAGCGCAGCCTCGGCGCGATGGAGCGGCGCGACAACGTCCGCGCCGCGATGCGTGCCGTCGCGGACGGGCGCGGCGCGGCCGTCGTCGTGGTGGACGACGTGGTCACCACCGGAGCGACCCTGGACGAGGCCGCGCGGGCGCTCGAGGAGGTCGGGTACGAGGTGATCGCGCTGGTCGCGCTCGCCGCCACGCCGACGAACGCGGTATCCGGATGAGGTTCATCGGAGACTCACCGGGGACACAGGGCCGACACCCGTGACTTCCGTCGCCGGTCGGACTACGGTGGGGTGTCACAAGGCGACCACGGTCCGCCCTTGGCCGGGAGGACCGGGACAAGGAGGCAGCAATGGAAACGAGTATCGTCGGCGTCGGGGTGGGTATCACCGATCGCTTCCGCACCGTCGTCGAAGAGAAGATCGCCAAGATCGAGACTCTCGCAGCCAAGGCGCAACGTCTGGACGTCAAGGTCACCCACCGCGTGTATCGAAACGGGCGCGTTCCCGATGAGACGGTCGAGCTGACGCTCATCGGCAAGGGTCCCGTGGTCCGGGCCGAGGCGGTCGACGGCGACAAGTTCGTCGCGCTGGATCTCGCGGTCGACAAGATGACGGAGCAGTTGCGCCGCGCGAAGGAGAAGCGCGTCGACGGACGCCAGCACCCGCGCGGCCCGCACTTCGAGAAGGGCAGCGGATCGCTCGAGGGCATCGATGTGCAGCCGGCATCGGTCGAGGTCCTGCACGCCGTCGCGACCGGCAGCATCCCCGTGCAGAACGACGAGGAAGAGGAGTACTCGCCCGTCGTCATCCGCACCAAGAGCTTCGATGCGGAGTGGATGACCGTGGAGGAGGCGGTCGACCGGATGGAGCTCGTCGGGCACGACTTCTTCCTCTTCGTCGATGCCCGCACCGACCATCCCAGCGTGGTGTATCGCCGCAAGGGCTGGGACTACGGCGTGATCGCGCTGAGCACGCAGGCACCGCCGGCGGAGGCACTCGCCTCCTGAGCTCGGCAGACGCACGAACGGCCCGATCCATCGCGGATCGGGCCGTTTCGCGTGGTCAGGGGTGCGTCAGTCGAAGATGCCGTCGAGGATGCTGCCGATGACGAGTCCGCCGAGGATGCCGGAGGCGAGGTCGCCGCCGCCCATGCCACCACCCCGGCGCGGACCGCCGCCCCAGCCGCCGCCGCCCCAGTCCTGGTCCTGCGGGCGCGAGGAGTCGATGTCGCGCTGCGCGAGCTGCAGCGCCTCGGCGGCGAGGTGCGCGACCCGTCGCGCCTGCACGAGCGCGGCCTCTCGGGTGTCCTCCGCCGGCAGGAGGTCGCTCAGGTCGACGCGCAGGCGCTCGGCCTCGGCGAGTCGTGTGCGCGCATCCGCCCCGATCCAGCCGCGGTGTCCGGCGATCAGGCCGCGTGCCACGCCCAGCTGACGGTCCGCGTCGTCGATCGCGTGCTGTACCTGGGCGAGCGACGGCAGCGGATTCTCGGCGCGGTGCCTGGCCTTGGCGATGGCGTCGTCGAGCGCCGAGTTGGCCTCGCGCAGTCGCGACAGCTCGGCGAACGGATCATTCGGCTGGCCGGCCGGGGTCAGCGAGGCGAGCGCGGCCTGCAGCGCCGCCACCGCCTCGGCGACCGCGGGCACCGCGGGGGCGTTGCGGGCGGCGATCAGGTCGCCGCGGGAGTCGGCGATGACCTCGGCGAGGGTGGACTCGGCGCGGAGGGCTTCGATCTCGAAGTCCTCGACCGCGTCCAGCAGTGCGGCGGCTCGCCGCGTCGCCTCGGTCGCGGTCTCGAGGGCGAGGTTGGCTTCCTCGTTCTGCTTGGCCTCGCGGCGTCGCTCGGAGATGTCGGCGCTGTGGGTGGCGAAGCGGATCAGCTGCTGCGCCTCGGCGGCGCTCGCCGTGATCTGGTGCATCGCCGAGTCGGCGTAGCGCGCGGAGAGGCGGGAGACCGTCTCGTCCGTCTGGGGGATCCGCGCGGCGAGGGCCTCGGCGTCGGCGCGCACCTGGGCGATGATCTGGGGTGCGCGGCGCACCTTCGCGACCGACTCCGCGAGGACGGTCGTCTTCTCGTCCAGAAGGTCTTCGGCCCAGTCGCACAGCTGCAGGATGCGCGCGTTGCGGGTGCGCAGCTCCTCGGCGGTGTCGGGGATCTCGTCGTGGTTGAGCTGATGAAGCTGGAACGCCTCGCGCAGGTGCGTGCGCACGGAGGTCAGGGCGGCCTTGAGGTCGGCGGTCAGGGACTCGCCCAGCTCGGCCTCGGCGAACACGAGCTCATCGGCGGTGGTGCGGATGCGCTCGTCGGCTCCGACGAGGGCCTGCTCGGCACGCCGTGCGAGGTCGGCGTCCTGAGCGGCGAGTTCTTCCTGTTCGCGTTTGCGTCTACCCCAAAATCCAGCCATGAGGCGATCCTAGTTTCCCCGGTGACCGCGCGGGCTGAGCATCCGCTCCAGGCGAACGTGCCGTACGACCGCGGCGGTCTCAGGCGACGGGTTCGGGCCGACGCTGCTGCGCGGCTCCGGCGGGGCGGCCGCGCTTGGGCCGCTCGGTCGCGAGACCGAGCGCGAGCTGAGGATGCGGGTGTGCGGCGAGACGGCGCTCGGTGTGCTCCAGCCACCGCACCTCGGCCTCGGCCGCGAAGATCATGGAGTCGGTCACGAGCGACCAGGCCAGAGCCTCCGCGCTGTCGGCGTCGTGACCGGTGAAGGCGGCGTCGCGCAGAGCCGCGAGCCGGCGCTCAGAGGACGCGCGCTGCGCGCGGATGACGTCGGCGGCGTCGACCCCGGGGAGCGTCGCCGCCATCGCGACCTTGACGGCGAGCTCTTCGCGCGCCGGTTGGATCCGCTCGACGGGGTCGGACAGCCAGCGGGCCACCTCGGCCGATCCGTCCGGCGTGATCCGCCAGTACACGTGGCCGTGCTCGTCGGCGTCGCCCCGCTGCACCATGCCGTCGCGCTCGAGTCGTTCGAGCGTGTTGTAGATCTGTCCCACGTTCAGGGTCCAGGTCGACCCCGTTCGACGGGCGAACTCGTGACGGAGCTGGTACCCGTAGCAGGCGCCCTGATCGAGGATGGCGAGCAGGCTGTGGCGGACGGACATGGCCGGACTCCTCTGCGTGACGGACGGAAGCATGCCGAGTATATGCATACTCGGCAACACCGCCGCGGCGCGGCACGATATGCCGTGCAGGCGACGCGCAGGTCACAGACCGGTAACATGGCAAAGTATGCCTGGCGATCGCCTCTCGGCGGCCGGCAAGGACCCAATGACAGGGAGAGACATCCGTGGCCAATCCTCTTGAGAAGCTGCTGCGCGCCGGTGAAGGACGCATCATCCGTCGCCTCAATCAGGTGGTCAAGGCCGTGAACGCCCTGGAAGACGACATCTCGGAGCTCACGGACGACGAGCTCCGCAACGAGACGGCGGAGCTCCGCGCGCGGTACGAGAAGGGGGAGACCCTCGACCAGCTCATGCCGGAGGCCTTCGCGGCAGTGCGCGAGGCGGCCAAGCGGACCCTGGGCATGCGCGCCTACGACGTGCAGATCATGGGTGGCGCGGCGCTCCACCTCGGCAACATCGCCGAGATGAAGACCGGTGAGGGCAAGACCCTGGTTGCGACCTTCCCGGCCTACCTCAACGCCATCGCCGGCAAGGGCGTGCACGTGATCACCGTGAACGACTTCCTCGCGAACTACCAGGCCGAGCTGATGGGACGCGTGTACCGCGCCCTCGGCATGACCACCGGCATCATCGTCTCCGGGCAGACTCCGGCGGTGCGTCGCGAGCAGTACGCCGCCGACATCACCTACGGCACGAACAACGAGTTCGGCTTCGACTATCTGCGCGACAACATGGCCTGGCGCAAGGAGGATCTCGTCCAGCGCGAGCACTTCTTCGCGATCGTCGACGAGGTCGACTCGATCCTCATCGACGAGGCCCGGACGCCGCTCATCATCTCCGGACCCTCCTCGGGGGAGGCGAACCGCTGGTTCGCGGAGTTCGCCAAGATCGCCCGCACGCTCGAGGCCGGTGTGGACTACGAGGTCGACGAGAAGAAGCGCACGGTCGGTGTGCTCGAGCCGGGCATCGAGAAGGTCGAGGACTACCTCGGCATCGACAACCTCTACGAGTCGGCGAACACTCCGTTGATCTCGTTCCTCAACAACTCGATCAAGGCGCTCGCCCTGTTCAAGCGCGACACCGACTACGTCGTGATGAACGACGAGGTCATGATCGTCGACGAGCACACCGGACGCATCCTCGTGGGCCGCCGTTACAACGAGGGCATCCACCAGGCGATCGAGGCCAAGGAGGGCGTGCCCGTCAAGGCCGAGAACCAGACGCTCGCGACGGTCACCCTGCAGAACTACTTCCGCCTCTACGAGAAGCTGGCCGGCATGACCGGTACGGCCGAGACCGAGGCCGCGGAGTTCATGTCCACCTACAAGCTCGGCGTCATCCCGATCCCGACCAACCGGCCGATGATCCGCAAGGACCAGTCCGACCTGGTCTACAAGAACGAGACGGCGAAGTTCGCCCAGGTCGTCGAGGACATCGCGGAGCGGCACGCCGCCGGCCAGCCCGTGCTCGTCGGCACCGTCAGCGTCGAGAAGAGCGAGTACCTGTCGCGGCTGCTGGCCAAGAAGGGCATCAAGCACGAGGTCCTGAACGCGAAGAACCACGCGCGTGAGGCCGAGATCGTCGCGCGCGCCGGCCGCCTCGGGGCCGTGACCGTCGCCACGAACATGGCCGGGCGCGGTACCGACATCATGCTCGGCGGCAACGCCGAGTTCCTCGCGGTGCAGGAACTGAAGTCGAAGGGCCTCGACCCGGTCGAGACCCCCGACGAGTACGAGGTCGCGTGGGACGAGACCTACGAGGCCATGAAGGCCGTGGTCGCGGAGGAGGCCACCAAGGTCATCGAGGCCGGGGGACTGTACGTCCTCGGCACGGAGCGGCATGAGTCCCGCCGCATCGACAACCAGCTCCGCGGTCGTTCCGGTCGTCAGGGCGACCCGGGTGAGAGCCGGTTCTACCTCAGCCTGACCGACGACCTCATGCGCCTGTTCCAGTCCGGCGCCGCCGAGGCGATCCTGGCCCGAACCAACTTCCCCGACGACGTGCCGATCGAGTCCGGCCTGGTCTCCCGCGCGATCCGCAGCGCCCAGTCGCAGGTCGAGGCGCGCAACGCCGAGATGCGCAAGAACGTCCTCAAGTACGACGACGTGCTGAACCGGCAGCGCGAGGCGATCTACGCCGACCGTCGCCACATCCTGCAGGGCGACGACATCGCCGACCGGGTGCAGCACTTCATCGAGGACGCGATCAGCGGCGTCGTGCGCGACCACACCGGCGAGGGTCACAACGAGAGCTGGGACTTCGACGCGCTGTGGACCGAACTCAAGACGCTCTATCCGGTCGGAGTGACCATCGACGAGGTCGTGTCGGAGGCTGCGGGCCGCAAGGGCGGGATCACCGCGGAGGGTCTCACGCGCGAGCTGCTGTCCGACGCGAAGATCGCGTACGAGAAGCGCGAGGAGTCGCTGGGCGAGGCCGCCACGCGTGAGCTGGAGCGCCGTGTGGTGCTGCAGGTGCTCGACCGCCGCTGGCGCGACCACCTCTACGAGATGGACTACCTGAAGGACGGCATCGGCCTGCGCGCCATGGCCCAGCGCGACCCGCTCATCGAGTACCAGCGCGAGGGGTACGCGATGTTCCAGTCGATGATGGGGCAGATCAAGGAGGAGTCCGTCGGCTACCTCTACAACCTCGAGGTCGAGGTGCGCCGCGTCGGCGATGCGCAGACCGCGGAGGTCGAGGCGAAGGGCCTCGCCACCGACGGGGGCGAGCAGCGACTGGAGTACTCCGCCGCGAACGACGCCGGCGAGGTCGAGGTGCGCAACGACCGCGGGCAGGTGCAGCAGGCGGCGACCGACCGCCTGCGTCAGGCGGCCGCACGGGCGCAGACACCCCCGTCCGCCCCCGAGGAGGAGGCGCCGCGCGGCGCGTTCGGCCAGCGCACCGAGGCCCCCGCACCGGCCGCCGGCAACCGCGAGCAGCGTCGGGCGCAGGGCAAGAAGAAGAAGTGACCCGAGCAGGGTGAGAGGAGGGCCAGTCCGTGCGGATTGGCCCTCCTTTCGTCCCTGTAGGCTTGATCGATGACACCATCGCGCACCTTCGACCAGTCGTCGAAGCTCAAGAACGTCCTGTACGAGATTCGCGGAAACGCCCTCGTCGAGGCGGCGCGACTGGAGGCAGAGGGCCACCGGATCCTCAAGCTGAACACGGGCAACCCCGCGATCTTCGGCTTCGACGCCCCGCATCAGATCGTGCACGACATGCTGGCAGCCCTCCCCACGGCGCACGGCTACAGCGACAGCAAGGGCATCATCTCCGCGCGACGCGCCGTGGTGAGCCGGTACGAGCAGGTCGAGGGCTTCCCGCGGTTCGACCCCGACGACGTGTACCTCGGCAACGGCGTGTCCGAGCTCATCACCATGACCATGCAGGCGCTGCTCGACGAGGGCGACGAGGTGCTGATCCCGACGCCCGACTATCCGCTGTGGACCGCCATGACCAGCCTCGCCGGTGGCACGCCGGTGCACTACGTGTGCGATGAGAACAACGGCTGGCAGCCCGATCTGGAAGATCTCCGGTCCAAGATCACGCCGCGGACCAAAGCCATGGTCATCATCAACCCGAACAACCCGACCGGTGTCGTGTACTCGCGCGCGGTGCTGGAGGGCCTGGTGCAGATCGCCAGGGAGCATCAGCTGCTCATCCTGTCGGACGAGATCTACGACCGCATCCTGTTCGACGATGCGGTGCACATCCCCACGGCGACCCTCGCGCCCGACCTGCTGTGCCTCACGTTCAACGGCCTCTCGAAGACGTATCGCGTGGCGGGCTACCGCTCGGGGTGGATGGTGATCACGGGGCCGCAGGACCATGCGAAGGGCTTCATCGAGGGCATCACACTGCTGGCGTCGACCCGGCTGTGCCCGAACGTACCCGCGCAGCACGCCGTGCAGGCGGCGCTCTCCGGGGTGCAGTCGATCGATGCGCTGATCGCGCCGACCGGTCGCCTGCACGAGCAGCGGGACATCGCATGGGAAGGCCTGGAGGCGATCCCGGGGGTGACGTGCGTGAAGCCCCAGGGGGCGCTGTACGCCTTCCCGCGTCTCGACCCCGAGGTGCATGAGATCCGCGATGACGCGAAGCTGGTGTACGACCTGCTGGTGTCGGAGCACATCCTGGTCGTGCAGGGCACCGGATTCAACTGGCCGAACCCCGATCACCTGCGGTTGGTGACCCTGCCAGAGCCGCGAGTGCTGAGCGAAGCCGTCGAGCGACTGGGGAACTTCCTCTCGAGCTACCGCCAGTAGGCGCGGCGACGGCGGGCGCGGGGGAGAGCGACAGCGCGAGTCGACGCACCCCCGCGACGAGGGCGGAACGCGGTGTGAGGTCGGCCATGGGCCGCGCGTGCAGCAGGGCCGCGTCTGCCGCGCGCTGGTCGAACGGCAGGAAGACGATGTCGGTGATCCCGGCGAACCGTTCGAGAGTCCGGCGGACCTGTCCCCGGGCGTCAATGCCGAGCGGCCCGGGGCGTACGGCGTTGACCACCACCGTGATGGGCGTGGAGCCGACGAGTCGGCGGACCTCGGCGTGGTCTCGGAGGAAGCGGCTGATGCCGACCGGGTCGGCGGCCGCGACGGCCACGATCCGGTCGGCTTCGGCGAGGGTCGCCGCGGTTGCCGCGTGGCGGCGAGGGCCGACCAGATCGTAGGTCGCCTCGTCGTCGGCGTCGACCGCGGCTGCCACGTCGACCACCGTCTCCTCCGCCCACTCCCGGCAGGCCGCGAGGAGGACGTGGAGTCGATGCGCCGAGAGTTCGGGCCAGCGAGTCGGACGATTGATGCCGCACAGCACGTCGAACTCCACACCGCCCGCGCCGACGCGTGCCGCCAGCCTGGCGAGCTCGGCGCTGTCGAGTGCCGCGGTCTCCGCGCGGCGGCAGGCAGCGGCGATTCCCGGGGCGTCGTCGCCGAGCCCGAGGAGAAGCGCGAGCGAGGGAGCGACCGTGTCCGCATCCAGCAGCGCTGTGCGGCGGCCCGTGCGCGCCAGCTCCACGGCCAACTGGATCGCGACCGTCGAGCGGCCGGGAGCTCCCTGGGGCCCCCAGACCGCGATGATCCTCGGGGAGGCGCTCCGAGGCGTCTCGGCGACGGCGGGCGAGGCCTCCGCGTGGAGCGCTGCCGCCACCTCCCAACCGGGGGCGTCCGTGCGCAGCGCCGACGGAAGGCCGAGTCGTGCCAGGAGACGACTGTCGGAATCGCCGAGCGCCACGATACGGACACCCGCCCGGTCACATGCGGCGATCAGGTCCGGAGTCAGCGCGTCTCGCGAGGCGGGAACGATCACCGCATCCACGCCGGCGTGAAGATGCTCGCGAACGCTCGACGGACCATCGATGGCGACCGCGTCCACTCCTTCCAGGAGGAGCTCGGCGGCGAGCTGGTCCGCCCGATCCTTCGGGAGCGCGACCAGGACCATCACGATCCGGCACCGACAGGGATCACGGAGAGCGCGGCGCCCCCGGTGGCGGCCGCGAGCACGTCGGCGACGTCGGTCCGGTCGACGACGATCTCCACCTTCGTGCCGCTCTCCGCCAGCATGCCGTCGTCTTCGAGGACCGTCCGCACCACCGCGTCGCCGACGAGGACGCGCGGGGCGTCGAACGTCCTGCCGTCGTCTCTCGCGGGTACCTGCCACACCTCGACGTCGGCGCCGGGGCCGATCGAATCGGGGATCGCGGTCGTGGTCTCGATCACGACGGTGGTGGTGCGGTCGTCCTTCTCGTCGGCCACCGCGGACCGGGGGAGCAGCTCGCCCTTCGTGAGGGTGCGCCGCGCGATCTGCCCCGGCTCGAGCCGACCTGGACCCACGTACCGATCCGTGAGTGCGCCGATGCTGACCTGGGCCACCTCGAAGTCGTCAGCGGTGAGAACCTCGCCGCGCGCGATGGTCCGTCGCGCCTGCAGGAGCGGTTCGGTCCGGTCGGATGCCGCGACGAGCAGCCATACCCCGGCGATCGAGATGACGACGAGGGCGATGCCGACCAGGAAGCGCAGGTCGGCGCGGAAAGCCGGGCGCGGACGCGAGTGGGAAGCCATGGCGATATCGTCACAGAACCGCGGAGAGGGCTCGCGGAGTTATCCACATACGCGGGACACCCGCCTCCGTCGGTAGCCCCTCGACCAGAATGTGGGTATGACACCCGCTCCGACCCCCGCACCGCAGTTCCTCGCTCCCGCGCAGGTCGCGGAGCTCCTGAGCATCGACGTGGCCGAGGTGATCGGCCTCATCCACGAGGGGCGACTGCGCGGCGCGCAACTGGGTTCGCCCGCGCGCTGGCGCGTGGAGGAGGCCAGCATCGAGGGGTACCTCGCCGAGCAGTCGGAAGAGGCACGCAGGATGGCGCTGTGGCGTCAGTCGCAGACCGCGAGCTTCCCCGAGGTGTGGGGAACGTCCGCGGCTCACACGCGCTGATCGCCGGAGAAGCGCACGACGACGAGCGCCGCGTACGGGACGATGCGGAACCCGCGCACCGCAGCGGCTCGCCGCGACTCCCCGGTGTCGTGCAGCGCCAGATCGAGGTGATCGGCGGCGGCGCGATCGATCGTGCCGTGCACGTCGTCTCCGTGTCGTGTGGTCAGGTGGACGGGTACGCGTCGTCGCGCGAGGTCGCGCAGCACGAAGCCGATCGGCATACGCTCGCGGAGGGTGCGCTCGGCGGGCCGATGCTCGTCGAGGCTGGAGAGCATGGCGCCGTGGTCGACGGCGAGACCCGTGATCGCGGGGAGGGGAATCAGCAGGGCCGACGCGGCAGCCCTCGCCTCCTGCGGTACCCGCGAGACCGCTGCGATCCAGTCGACGCCGAGGGATCGGAGCGTCACCGGAAGCCGGTGGCCGTCCGCCAGGTCGACGACCGCGTCGGCGTCGGCGGCGCAGAGCTGCCGGAGACGCGAGTGCAGGTCGAGTCGGGAGATGCGGAGCCGCTCGGACTCCGCATCCAGCGCGGCGCGCTCCGCCTCCCACTCCGAGGCGAGCTGGCTCTCGAGGTCGTCGAAGAGGCGGTCCCAGTGCACCCGACAGAGCGTAGGGGGAGCGCGGGTCGGATGTACGAGTTATCCACATAGTTCCGCTGATCGCCCCCGCGCGGGTGCTCGCGCGTGCTCGACTGTCGCCGTTCGTCCGCCGACCGGAGAGTTCGCCATGATGCTTCACGAGTACTTCGCCCCGCAGCCGACGCCCACGCGTCAGCTTCCCGATCCCGCACCGCTGCTGCGCCGTCTCACGCACGGCGTCCTGGAAGTGCTCGCCGGTGTGCGGGAGATCGATCAGCTCGCGCGATGGTTCAGCGAGGACGCGTACCGGAGTCTGGTCGTGCGTTCGAACCTGGCGGCACGGGCGAGGAGCGCGCGGGGTGTGCCGCCGGCGCGACCGACGTTCGTGATCCGTTCGCTCCGGGTCACGGAGCCGGTCGACGGCGTGATCGAAGCGGTCGTCGTTGTGGCAGGTCCCGGACGGACCAGGGCGGTCGCGGTGCGACTCGAAGGGCTCGATCGACGATGGCGGGCGACGTCGCTGGCCATCCTCTGAGGCGGTGCGGCCTAGGCTGGGTAGGTGTCAACCCTCAGCGACCTCGCCCAGACCCAGGGCCTTCTGACCGACGACGACATCGAGTGGCTGCACCGTCTTGCCGGTGACGGTCAGCTTCTCGCCGACCTGGCCTCCGCGGACATCGTGCTGTGGATCCAGACGGAGGACGGGTCCTTCATCGCCGTCGCCCACGCCCGTCCGAGCGGCGCGGCGACGCTGTTCTACCGGGACATCGTCGGCGAGCGTGTTCGTCCGCAGTGGCGCACGCAGGTCCAGGGCGCTTTCGAGTCGGCGGAGATCGTGGACTCCTCCTCGCCGGATTGGTTCGAGGAGACGCCCACGCGCGTGCGGGCGGTTCCGATCGTGATCACCCGCCGCGGCGACGACGTGGCGCCCTCCGTCATCGGGGTCGTGACCCGCCACACCAACCTCGGCGAGGTCCGCACGCCGTCGCGGCAGCAGATCACGTTCGACGAGTGCGCGAACGACCTGTTCCGCATGATCGCGGACGGCAGCTTCCCCGACCCGGCCGCACCGACCTCACCCCGTCGCGGAGCGCCGCGTGCGTCCGACGGCCTGATCCGCATCGACGTCGACGGGATCACCACCTTCGCGAGCCCGAACGCGCTCTCGGCGTTCAACCGCATGGGATTCGACGACGAGCTCGAGGGGGAATCGCTCGCGGAGGTCACGACCCGGCTGGTACCGCCCTCGCGGCAGGTCGACGAGTCGCTGCCGGTCGTCGTCACCGGCCGCGCACCGTGGCGCACCGACATCGAGGCGCGCGGTGTGACCGTCTCGTTGCGCGCGATCCCGCTGAAGGACCACGGCACCCGCATCGGCGCGATCGTGCTCTGCCGCGATGTCTCGGAACTGCGGCATCAGGAGCAGGAGCTGATCACGAAGGACGCGACCATCCGGGAGATCCACCACCGGGTGAAGAACAACCTGCAGACCGTGGCGTCGCTGCTACGGATCCAGGCGCGTCGCACGCACTCCGACGAGGCCCGAGACGCGCTCACGCAGGCCATGCGCCGGGTCGACGCGATCGCCGTCGTGCACGACACGCTGGCCCAGGGACTCACCCAGAAGGTCGACTTCGACGAGGTGTTCGATCGGGTCCTCAAGCTGGTCGCAGAGGTGGCGTCCGCGCCGAACACCCGGGCTCGTACGCAGTCGACGGGGCGCTTCGGGGTGCTGCCGAGCGAGTACGCCACGCCGCTCGCCCTCGCCCTGACGGAGGTCGTCACGAACGCAGTGGAGCACGGGCTCGCGGGTCAGGAGGGCTCGGTGACCATCGACGCCCAGCGCACCGAGGACAACCTCCGCGTCACCGTGCGCGACACCGGCCACGGGCTGCCGGAGGGGCGCGTCGGTCAGGGCCTCGGCACGCAGATCATCCGCACGCTCATCCAGGGGGAGCTCGGCGGGTCGATCGAGTGGCGCGGCAGCGAGGGTGAGGGCACCGAGGTGGTCATCGACATCCCGCTGCGATGGCTGGAGCGCTGAACGCGGACACCGGACAGACGGAAGCGGCCTGAGATCTGATCTCAGGCCGCTTCGAAGTCGTCAAGAGGCGCGGCGGGCGCGGGCGGCGCGGCGCTTGAGTGCGCGGCGCTCGTCCTCGGACAGGCCGCCCCAGACGCCCGAGTCCTGGCTGGTCTCCAGGGCGTACTGCAGGCAGATCTCGGTGACGGTGCACGTGGCGCAGACCGTCTTGGCCTTCTCGATCTGGTCGACGGCCGGTCCGGTGTTGCCGACGGGAAAGAAAAGCTCGGGGTCGACGGTCAGGCAGGCGGCCTTATCGCGCCAGTCCATGGGGGCTCCTCGGTGTGGATTTCATGAGATGTCGCGATGCGACTTCTCGATTCGGGCGGCGGTTCGGGTTCCGCTACCCTGTTGAGATGCGGGCGGATGCCCGCCGATTGTGATGCGAACGCGAACGTTCGCCCCACGCCGCTGTGGGAGCACATGACTTTCTCTATTCTGTTACATGGATACCCTGAAATCAAGGGTTTTCTCTGCTTTGCACCCCCAGGAGGACCCCGTGCGCGCACCGGGAATCGCCCTCGCCGCGTCCGCGGTGCTCGCTCTGGAAGCCGCCGCGCTCGTCGTGTTCGCGGCGATCGAGGTGGCCGGTCTCGGTGCGGGGGACGCGGCGTCGTCGACGACGGCGATCGCGCTCATCGTGCTGACCCTGATCGGCGCAGCGGCCCTCGTCGCGTTCGCCGTGGGGACGCGTACCGGGCGGTCGTGGGCGCGCTCCGGCGGGGTGGTGGCTCAGGTGCTCGCGGTCGCCCTGGCGCTGGGATCGCTCACGGTGCAGCCGGTGCCGTGGGCGTTCGTGCTGGGACTCGCGGTTCCGGGAGTCGTCGGCTTCGCGCTGCTCATCTCCAGCGCGCGACGCGAAGGCGAGCGCCGCGGGGCGGAGTGACGCCCCACGGCGCCACGCTCACGCGTCGATGCCGAGCTGCTTGCGCAGTCGCGCCACGTGGCCCGTGGCCTTCACGTTGTACTGCGCGAGCGTGATCACGCCCTCCTCGTCGAGCACGAAGGTCGAACGGATCACGCCCTCGACCACCTTGCCGTAGTTCATCTTCTCGCCCCAGGCGCCGTACGCCTCGTGGACCGCGTGGTCGGGGTCGCTGAGCAGCGGGAACGTGAGAGCGTCGCGTTCGCGGAAGGTGGTCAGGGTGGCGGGGTCGTCGCGAGAGACCCCGACGACCTGGTAGCCGGCACCCTGCAGCGACGAGATGCTGTCGCGGAAGTCGCAGGCCTCGGTCGTGCACCCGGGGGTCATCGCAGCGGGGTAGAAGTAGAGCACGGTCTTGCGGCCGCGCAGGTCGGCCAGGGAGACGGGGTTCCCGTCCTGGTCGAGGAGGGAGAAGTCAGGGGCGGCAGTGCCGGGTTCCAGGCGCTCAGTCACCCGTCCACTTTATCGGCCGGGAGTCTGCTCCGCCTTGTCGGCGAACGTCTGCAGGAGGCGCTGCAGCGAGTCGAGGCGCGCGCGGCCCGTCTCGCTCAGCTCTCCGCGCTCCGCGGCCTCGATGAGGGCGCAGTCCGGCGCATCAGGCAGGTGGGTGCAGCCTCGGGGGCAGTTCTCCGCGATCACGGCGAGTTCCGTGAACGCCGCCAGGATGTTGGCGGGATCGACGTGTCCGAGGCCGAACGAGCGCACACCGGGAGTGTCGATGACCCATCCCGTGCCGTCCGGACCCTCGTAGCGCAGCGACACGGTCGACGAGGAGGTGTGGCGCCCACGGCCGGTGACCTGGTTGACGTGACCCGTCGCGCGGCCGGCGGACGGGACCAGCGCGTTGACGAGCGTCGACTTCCCGACGCCGGAGTGACCGACGAAGACGGTCGAGTGGCCGACCAGCGCCTCGCCGATCTCCGCGACGGGCATCTCGTCGCGTGCGCTGGTGAAGACGCGCAGGTCGAGGCCGTCGAAGTGGGCGAGGAACTCCGCGGGGTCGGCGAGGTCGGTCTTCGTCACGACCAGCAGCGGGCGGATGCCCGCGTCGAGCGCCGCGACGAGGTAGCGGTCGACCAGGCGGGCCCTCGGCTCCGGGTCGGCGGCGGCGACGACCACGAGCATCTGGTCGGCGTTGGCCACGATCACGCGTTCGACCTGGTCGGTGTCGTCGGCGCTGCGGCGCAGCAGGGACGTGCGGTCGAGGATGCCCACGATCCGCCCGAGCGTGCCCTCGGCGCCCGAGGTGTCGCCCACGACGCGAGCCTGATCGCCGGTCACGATCGGCGTGCGCCGCAGTTCGCGAGCGCGCGCGGCCGTGATCGTGTGCTCCTCGGCCGTGCCCTCGTCGAGGAGGACGGAATAGCGTCCACGATCGACGCCGAGCACGCGGCCGATCTGGGCGTCCTCGTGCGCTGGTCGGCGCTTGGTGCGCGGACGGTTCGCCTTCGGGTTCGGACGCGTGCGGATCGCGCTCTCGTCGTACTCCTCGAAGTCGTCGTCGAGGTCGGTGTCGTCGAGCCAGCTCACCGTCAGCCTCGCAGCATCCGCTCCCAGAGCATCGTGAACTCCGGGAGGGTCTTCGCGGTCGTGCCGATGTCATCGATCTCGACGCCGGGCACCCGCAGTCCGATGAGGGCCCCCGTCGTCGCCATACGGTGATCGTGGTGCGCGGGCCACGTACCCCCGCGCAGGGGGGAAGGCACGATCCGCAGGCCGTCGGGAAGCTCCTCGGCGGTGCCGCCCAGCGCGCGCAGGTTTCCCACGAGCGCCGCGATGCGGTCGGTCTCGTGCAGGCGGATGTGCCCGATGCCGCGGATCGTGGTCGGGGACTCTGCGAATGCCGCGAGACCGACCAGCGTGGGCGTGAGCTCGCTCGCCGCGGAGAGGTCGATGTCGAGGCCGCGGATGCTCGTGCCCGCGCGCACCGTGAGGGTGCCACCGTGGCGGGACACGTGGGCGCCGGCGCTCTGCAGGATCTCCGGCAGGAGCGCGCCGGGCTGCGTCGAGTGCGCCGGCCAGCCGGTGATCGACACCGCTCCGCCGGTGACGAGCGCGGCGGCGAGGAACGGCGCGGCGTTCGACAGATCCGGCTCGATCGCGATCTCTTTCGCACGCGGCACGCCGGCCTCGACCAGCCACTCGCCGACGGCCGGTCGCTCGATGCGGATGCCGCGGCGGCTCAGCGCCTCGATCGTCATGTCGATGTGGGGCAGGCTCGGCAGCCGCTCGCCCGTGTGCACGAGGTGCAGGCCGACATCGAAGCGCGGGGCGGCGAGCAGCAGGCCCGACACGAACTGGCTGGAGGCGGAGGCGTCGATCTCGACCCGGCCGCCGCGGATCCGGCCGTGCCCGCGGATGGTGAACGGCAGCGCCCAGGTGCCCTCGTCGTCGATGTCGACCCCGAGGTCGCGCAGGGCGCTGATCAGGCCGCCCATCGGACGATGCAGCGCGGTCTCGTGGGCCGTGAGGTGCACGTCGTTCTCGGCGAGACCCGCGAGCGGGGAGATGAAACGCATGACCGTGCCCGCCTGACCGCAGTCGATGGTGACACCGCCGTGTAGCTTCGCCGGGGTGACGACCAGATCGGGACCGAACTCGTGACCGCCGTCGACCTCCTCCACGCCGACGCCGAGGGCGCGCAGGGCCTCGATCATGCGCTGGGAGTCGTCGCTGTGGAGCGGGGCGATCAGACGCCCCGGACCGTCGGCGATCGCCGCGATGATGAGCTCACGGTTCGTCAGAGACTTCGATCCGGGGATCGTGAGCTCGGCGCGCACCGGCGCGTCGGTGGTGGGCGCGGGATAGGCGCCCTGCACACGGGAGGGGGAATACCTTTTGGCGCTCATCGGTTCTCACCTTAGTAAACAGGACGCCGTCATCGTGAGAAGCGGCGCACCCGAGGCAGGAAGGGATGGGCATGCCCGCGACGTTGGAGCGCGAGGTGATCGACCTCCGCGGCCTAGACTGGCCGGTGATGGATGACACCGCAACCGCAGACACCGTCGGCGACCCTCGACGCGAGTTCGAGGAGCAGGCGCTCCCCTTCATGGACCAGCTGTACGCGGCGGCCATGCGCATGACCAGGAACCCGGCGGACGCCGCCGACCTGGTGCAGGAGACCTTCGTGAAGGCGTACGGGTCGTGGTCGACCTTCTCCCAGGGCACGAACCTCAAGGCCTGGCTGTACCGCATCCTGACGAACACGTACATCAACATCTACCGCAAGCGTCAGCGCGAGCCGTTCCAGGGCACCATCGACGAGCTCGAGGACTGGCAGCTCGGCGGTGCCGAGTCGACCACCGCCTCGCACAGTCGCTCCGCCGAAGCCGAGGCGATCGACCGCATGCCGGCCTCGGTCGTGAAGGATGCGCTGCAGGCCGTCCCGGAGGACTTCCGGCTGGCGGTGTATCTGGCGGATGTCGAGGGCTTCGCGTATCAGGAGATCGCCGACATCATGAAGACCCCCATCGGCACCGTGATGAGCCGTCTGCACCGTGGCAGGCGGATGCTGCGGGAGCTGCTGGCCGACTATGCCGCCGAGCGAGGCATCGCCGCGGCTGAACCGAGGAGCACGAAATGAGCGACTGCGGCTGCGACAAGGCCCGTCAGGATCTGGAGGAGTACCTCCGCAACGAGGTGTGCAAGACCGAGCACGCCGAGATCCGCGAGCATCTCGAGAACTGCCCGTCCTGCCGGGACGAGGCGCTCGTGGCCACCACCCTCACCGAGGTCGTGGCGCGCGCCTGCAAGGAGACCGCTCCCGAGGAGCTGCGCGACCAGGTGTTCGCGCGCCTGCGCGAGGTGCAGGCCGCGCAGCACTGACTGGCCCGCTCGCGCGTCGGCGGCGGCCAATAGGCTGGTCGCATGGCCCTCATCGATGCACGCGGGATCCCCGCCGATCAGACCTCCGTCGACCGTCTGGCAGGGGAGGGGCTCGACTACCGGGTGCTCGACCTGGATGACGCCGCGGCGGTCGAAGCGTTCCAGCGCGCGCTGGCCCGTGGCTTCCTGGGCGCGGAACCCACCGCCGAGACTCTTGCGGACGGGCTGCCCACCGTGCGCAGCCGCCGCAACATCGGGGTCTATGAGCGCGACGTGGCGACCGCGCCGCACCCCGTCGCCACGATCGACTCCTGGGTGACGCCCATGACGGTGCCCGGCGGCGAGATCGGCCTGTGGGCGATCAGCGGGGTCACGGTCTCCGGGACGCACCGGCGCCGCGGTATCGCCCGCGCCCTGCTGGAGGGCGAGCTGCGCGCCGCCGCAGACGCCGGGGTCGCGGTCGCCGGGCTCACGGCATCGGAGGCGACGATCTACGGCCGCTACGGATTCGGGTCTGCCGTGCCGGTCGCGCGGTTCACGGTCGATACGCGGCGCGCGGGCTGGGACGGCCCCGCACCGCAGGGGCGCATCGAGTACCTGGATCGTGAGCAGCTCGCGCAGGAGCTCGGCGCGGTGCACGAGCGCTCGCGCGGTGCGCGGTCGGGACAGGTGCCGGGGTGGCGTGCGCGCTGGACGGGCCTCGCCGGTCTGCAGTCGTCGGACACCGACCGTGACCGCGTGCGGGGCGTGCGACACGTCGACGCCGACGGCGTGGTCCGCGGCGTGATGGCGTACGCGGTCAGCGAGAAGGGCGAGTCGTTCCGGTTCGCCCTGCACGTGCGACTGCTGGTCGCCGAGACTCCGGAGTCGATCGCGATGCTGTGGCGGTTCGCGCTGCAGCACGACCTGGTGGACGAGGTGACCGCCGACCTGCGCCCGCTCGATGATGCGCTGCCGTGGCTGGTCGCCGACCCGCGCGGCGTCACCCAGATCGTGCACGACCACGGCTGGCTGCGCATCCTCGATGTGCCTGCCGCTCTCACGGGGCGCCGGTACTCGTCTCCGCTCGACGTCGTGATCCGGGTGGAAGACCCGCTGGGCTTCTCCGAGGGGGAGTGGCGCATGCGGGTGGACGGCGCGGGGCGTGCCGAGGTCGAGTCGGCCGCGGGCGAGGAGGCGGACGTCACGCTCTCGGTGTCGGCGCTGTCGTCGTTGTACGCGGGCAGCGTGCGCGCGGCCTCGCTGGCGGGTGCCGGCCGCATCAGCGGCTCCCCGGAGGCCGTGGGGGCGCTCGACCGGGCCCTGGCCGCGTTCCCCGCCCCGTCGCTCGACATCTGGTACTGACCTCGAATCGAATAACTAGAAACCTCTTTACTGGAAAGAGCCTTTACTATAACCTCGCCTCAGAGCGGATGCCTGTCCGCTCTGCTCGACTTCCGCAACGAAGCTCTTGAGACGAGGTTTCCATGCACGTCAACCGCTGGAGGAAGACCCTTCCTCTCGTCGCCGGTGCCGCCGCCCTCGCGCTGGCACTGGCCGGCTGCACGCCCGGTGGCAGCGCATCCGGCACAGATCGCCCGCTGCGCATGTGGTCAGGGTCGATGACGCCGATCACCAACAACTTCAACCCGTTCGCGGTGGACACCGCGACACACATGACGTTCGGCGCGATCTACGAGCCGCTGTTCTTCTTCAACCAGCTGTCCGCCGACCCGCCGGTCGGGATGCTCGGCGACACGTACGAGTTCAGTGACGACGGCACCGTCCTCACCATCACGATCAAGCCCGACCTGAAGTGGAGCGACGGCGAGGACCTCACCGCCGAGGATGTCGCGTTCAGCCTGGGCTACGGATCGAACCTCGACCCCGACATGGTGTCCGCCGAGGCCACGGACGACACCACGGTCGTCGTGACGTACTCCTCCGCGAAGTTCACCGCGACCCCGCTCATCCTCGGCTCGACCTGGATCATCCCGAAGCACATCTGGTCGGACATCGACGACTACATGACCGAGACGAACCCCGAGCCGGTCGGGTCCGGCCCCTACATGCTCAAGTCGTTCACCGACGCCGCCTACACGCTCGAGGCGAACCCGCTCTTCCGCGACGGCCCGCCCGAGATCACCGAGGTGCAGGACATCGGCATCGACTCCAACCAGTCCTCTGAGGATCTGCTCAAGACCGGCAAGCTCGACTGGGTCGGCCAGTTCATCGCCAACCCGGACGGTGTGACCTCGAACGGCCGCATCAGCACGATGAACCAGCAGCAGGACCCGACCGTGATCGTCACCTGCGCCGACACGTCGATGGGCTGCGCGGGAGCCCAGACCGACCCGGCCGTGCGTCAGGCGCTCAACCTCGCGATCGACCGGGCGGCCATCAGCAGCAAGGCGTTCGCCGGGCTGTCCGGCGAGGCATCGCCCAGCTTCGCCCTGCTGCCGCGCGACGAGAAGTGGCTGAGCGATCCGTCCCTGGCGGTCAGCCCCCAGGAGCCCGACGCGGCGACCGCCGAGGGCATCCTGGAAGACGCCGGCTACACCAAGGGCTCCGACGGCTTCTACGGCAAGGACGGCACCGCGATCGAGCTCGACCTGTTCTCGCCCGACGGCTGGACTGACTACAACGACGCCGCCAAGCTCATCAGCGCACAGGCCGCGGAGGCCGGCATCCGCGTGAACGCGCGCACGGTGTCGGAGGCCGAGTACTGGACGCCGATCTCGACCGGCGACTTCCAGCTCGCCCTCTACGGCATCACGCAGTCGCTGGTCGCCGACCCGTACTCCAACTACGACCAGTACTTCACCACGGCCGCCAGCGCCAAGGTCGGCGAGGAGCCCACCAAGGGACAGAACTACGCCCGCTACACCAACCCCGTCGTCGACGCCGCGGTGAAGCAGGCCGGCGCGACGCAGGACGAGGCGGTCAAGAAGGAGGCGTACGCCGCGGTGCAGGCCGAGATCGCGCGTGACCTGCCCTACATCCCGGTCGTGCTGAACGCCTCGCAGTCGTTCTTCAACACGGCCGACTTCACGGGCTGGCCGACGGAGGACGACATGTATGCGGCACCACTGCCGTACCTGTCGACGGCCTCCGCGGTCATCCTCACGCACCTGCGCCCGGCGAAGAAGTAGGGCACAGCACCCATGGCTCGATCCGACGAGAGGAGAGGCTCGTGAAGTTCTGGATGCGCCGCATCGCGTTCTACATCATCACGCTCTGGGCCGCGATCTCCCTCAACTTCCTGCTGCCGCGGCTGCTGCCCGGCGACCCCGCCGCGATCATGCTGGGCAAGCTCCGGCGCGCGAACGGTGGACGACCGCTGTCCGAGGAGACGATCGCGGCGATCACCTCCATCCTCGGCGCGGAGAAGGGATCGACGCTGTGGGATCAATACCTCGCCTACTGGGGTCGGCTGCTGCACGGTGATCTCGGGGTCTCGTCGACCCGATACCCGGCCCCGGTAGGCGAGCTCATCGCCGCGGCTCTGCCGTGGACGGTGACGCTCGTCGGAGCAGCCACCATCATCTCGTTCGTGCTCGGGATCCTCGCGGGCGCCTGGGTCGGATGGCTCCGCGGGACCTGGGTCGACCAGCTGGTGCCGGTGACCACGTTCCTGCAGTCCATCCCGTACTTCTGGCTCGCGCTGGTGCTCGTCGCGGTGTTCTCGGTGCAACTGGGGTTGTTGCCGATCATCGGCGGCTACGACGTGTTCGAGTTCCCGGCGGGTCCGGAGTGGACACCCGCGTTCTTCGCGAGTGCGTTCGTGCACGCCCTGTTGCCGGCGGCCACGATCGTGATCTCCTCGGTCGGCGGCTGGCTGCTCGGGATGCGGAACATGATGGTGCAGACGATGTCGGAGGACTACGTGCTCACGGCGGAGGCGAAGGGGCTGCGGCCCTCCCGGATCCGCCGGGCCTATGCGGCCCGCAACGCGTCGATCCCGAGCCTCGCCGGCTTCGGCATCGCGCTGGGCTTCGTCGTTGCAGGCTCGATCGTGACGGAGCAGGTGTTCAGCTACCCCGGACTCGGCAAGCTCATGATCCAGTCCGTCCAGGGACTCGACTACGCCCTGATGCAGGGGGTGTTCCTCGTCATCACGCTGACCGTGCTGGCGGCCAACTTCCTGATCGACCTCCTGTACGGCTTCATCGACCCGAGGGTGCGCCGCGATGGCTGATCTGATCGTCTCCCCGTCCGAGTCCACGCACGCCGTGGCCGTCGCCCGGTCGGCGCGCCTGCGCCGCGGACTCCCGCGCCTGTCGGGCAAGCTCCTCGTCGGGATGATCGTGCTCGCCGCGATCGTGCTGTTCGGGCTGATCGGCCCGCTCCTGCTCGGCGATCCGCGTGACGCGAGCTTCGAGCCGCTGCTGCCGCCGAGCCCCGAGCACCCGTTCGGCACCACCAAGCTGGGCTTCGACGTGCTCGCGCAGGTCGCGACCGGCACGCAGGGCTCGCTCTTCGTCGGTGCGGTCGCGGGCGTCGTGGCGCTGTTCCTCGCGTTGGTGTTCGGCGTGCTCGCCGGCTATTTCGGCGGAGCGCTCGACGAGACCCTGATGCTCGCGACCAACATCATGCTCGTGATCCCCGGGCTCCCGCTCGTCATGGTGATCGCCGCCTACGTGCAGCACACGGAGGGCCTGGGCGACCTGGCCCGCAGCTCTCTGCTGGTGGCGCTGGTGCTCGGGATCACCGGCTGGGCGGGGTCGGCGGTGGTGCTCCGCGGGACGGCGCGGTCGCTGCGCACGAGGGACTACGTCGCCGCGGCGGTCGTCGCGGGCGAGCGACCGCTGCGGGTGATCTTCGTCGAGATCCTCCCGAACCTGGTGCCGCTGCTCGCCGCGCAGCTGATCTTCGGGGTGATCTTCGCGGTGCTCGGCGAAGCGGGGCTGTCGTACCTCGGCCTCGGACCGACCGGGTCGATCACCCTGGGCACGGTGCTCAACGACGCCCAGACCGGTCAGGCGGTGGGAAGCGGCGCCTGGTGGTGGTTCGTGCCGCCCGGCCTGATCATCGCGCTGATCGGCACGGCCCTGTCGCTGATCAACTTCGCGATCGACGAGATCGTGAACCCGAAGCTGCGCCTCGCGCCGGTGGCCGCGCGCCGCCAGCGCCGAGCACGTCGCGCCGGTCGTGGCGTCGGCGGGGAAGGAGCGGTCGCATGAGCGACGCGGTGCTGTCGGCGAGGAACGTGTCGATCGAGTACGAGGTGGATCCGCCGGTCAAGGCTGTCCGCGATGTGTCGTTGAC